>JASLCD010000310.1 GCA_030146295.1 Chryseobacterium sp. | reverse complement strand
GAAAAGTAATAGGCTTGTTCTGCATCTTTATAAAATTTGAATAAAGTTATTTAATAATTTCCAAAGTTTTAGATTAAATCCTACTTTTGAAAGACGAAACTTTCAATGAAAGAGAATTTTAACCCATAACAGATTTAGAAACGATAATGAAGAAAGTATTTTATCTCAACACATGCGATACCTGCAGAAAGATTTTAGCCCAATTTGACCTTACCGGCTGGGAACTTCGCGAAATAAAGAAAGAGCCGATCAAGAAAGAAGAATTGGCAGAAATGTATAAAAAGACAAAATCATACGAAGCCTTGTTCAGCAAAAAATCTACCCAGATCAAATTGAGAGGGCTGGATGTGAAATCTTTGACAGAGAAAGACTTTAAAGAATTGCTGCTGGATCACTATACCTTCCTGAAAAGACCTGTTTTTATTACCGACAAGGAAATTTTTGTAGGAAATGATAAGAAAAATGTAGAAGAATTGCAGCAATTTTTCGGCGTCAATGAATAAGTGAAATTTTAAAAAATTAATCTGTCCGGCTCAATCGCGATTTCTTCGTTATTGAGCCGGGCATTTTTATATCCATTATTTTCCTACAAGAATATTATATTCCCGGGGAATCTGAATACCCTTAAATCCATTCGTAAATCCGTAAAAAATAAGTAAAGTTGTAAAAATACCCAGGATCAGAATCCCTTTCGATTGCCCGGCGGGAGATACTCTAAAAATAGGGGTTTGCATTTTTTTATAATGTATGGCTGCAATATGTCCGAAGAAAGACAGAACTGCCAGTGTGTAATACGGTATAAAGAACAGGTTAAGAGGAAATGTATTAATTCCTGCTGCTCCAAAATAAAAATTGGTATCCAGATGCAGGTAAAATCTTCCCGTCAGCACGGCAGATACATGAATAATCAGAAAAAATGCCAGATAAAGACCGGAATACACCTGAAGCTTTTCAACTTTTTGATGGGCGGTTTTCCGGATGGAGAAGAAAAGATTGAGACCTGAAATGATCTGTATAACAACTGCCAGCAGTAATATCGTTTCACTGACAGGGTTTCGGTATAACTTTCTGAATACACTCATAATTTCAATATGCCGGTCCGGACCAAGAATACTGCATATATGATTGAATAAATGAAGTCCGACAAATAAGGAAATGGTGAGTCCCGAGAAATAATGTAAATTTTTGGTTTTCATAAAGTAGTTTTTGTTTCAGAATATCTTTGGGCGTTATTGCAGAACAAAACTAGATATTACTTTTTCTTTACAACTTAAACTGGTTTAAGAAAACGTATGGAAGGGCTTTTAAATATGTTGTTTTGAATTTAAATATTTGATTTACAGAGTGTAATTGAGTTTCTTAAAATAAAGGGAACAAATAAATACGTATATTTATAATTACCAAAATGTACAATATGAAAACAAACTTTTCAAAAACAAAGAATCTTAACAGATCAGCTTTAAAGGAAATTAACGGTGGAGGGAAAACCCTTCCGGTTAACTGTAATACATTATGCTGGCCTGCGGGAGGAGTAATTTCCAATACTCCCGGGGTAGGTGATGCCTGTTCTCCCGACAGGAAAATCTGTTGTATCTGTTATTAAACAAAAAAGAGGCTTTGATTTTCACAGCCTCTTCTCTTTTACTATTTTTTTCCAATTATACAAAAGGAGCTTTCACCACTTTTGCAGGAATGTTTTTGTTTCTTACCTGAATAAAGATCTCAGATCCTAATTTGAAATGAGGCTTGTCTACATACGCAAGACCTAACCCGATTTTCTTCATTGGAGACTGCGTTCCTGAAGTTACTTTTCCGATTACGTTTCCTTCTGCATCTACTACAGGATAATCGTGTCTTGGAACTCCTTTGTCTGTAAGTTCGAAAGCAACTAATTTTTTTGTAACACCTTCTTCTTTCTGCTTAGCGAAAGTATCTTTAGAAATGAAATCTTTATCAAACTTGGTGATCCACCCTAAACCAGCTTCAATTGGAGAAGTAGTATCATCAATATCATTTCCGTAAAGGCAGAATCCTTTTTCCAGTCTTAAAGTGTCTCTGGCAGCCAATCCACAAGGAATGATTCCTTCTTCTTTACCGGCATCCATTACCGCATCCCAAAGTTTTTCAGCACTTTCGTTATTGAAATAAATCTCAAAACCACCGCTTCCCGTGTATCCTGTATTTGAAATGATCACATTATTTTCTCCTGCAACACTTCCCACTGTGAAATGGTAGTAAGGAATTTCTGAAAGATTTACATCTGTAAGCTTTTGAAGAATTTCAGTAGCCTTAGGTCCCTGAACTGCCAATAAAGACATCTCATCAGAAGCATTCGTCATTGCAGCCCCGAAAGTATTGTATTTTGAAATATGATTCCAGTCTTTGTCGATGTTGGAAGCATTTACTACTACAAAATATTTGTCGTCTTCTATCTTGTAAACGATAAGGTCATCTACAATTCCTCCGTTTTCGTTCGGAAGACAAGAATACTGAGCTTTCCCGTTTTCCAGAGCATCTACATTGTTGGTGGTTACCAATTGTAAAAGGTCTTTTGAACCCGGCCCTTCGATAAAAAACTGTCCCATGTGGGAAACATCAAATAATCCTGCTTTTTCTCTTACTGCAAAGTGCTCTTCTGTAACCCCTGAATATTGAACAGGCATTTCAAAACCTGCGAAAGGTACGATCTTAGCTCCCAAAGAAACATGTTTGTCGTACAAGGCTGTTTTCTTCATAT
>JASLCD010000306.1 GCA_030146295.1 Chryseobacterium sp. | reverse complement strand
GCGGGCTAAAGCCCACCCCTATTGAATTTTAACGACAAGATCTTTTATCTTTTATCTTTTATCTTTTTATCTTAATTCATATATTTGTATCATCAAAAGGAAATGGTGTTCTTCCTTACCCAACCGCTTTACAAAAGCTGATGACGCCTGATTAAAAGATTATTAACAAATAACTAATCAGGATTATTATGTCAAAAAATCAATGGACACTTGGTAAAAAAGCAGTTTTTCACACTCATTTTTTCTTCAGAAAGTTTCCGGCTCTGCCCTACATTGTCAAATGGCTGTGCATCAGTATTATTATAGGTGCATTGGTAGGAACGGCTTCTGCAGGGTTTTTGCTGTCATTGGAATGGACAACGAATTTCAGAGAAAATCATCTCTGGCTGATTGCTTTGCTTCCGGTAGCAGGATTTCTGATAGGACTTCTTTATTATTATTTCGGAAAAGATGTTGAAGCAGGAAATAATCTCCTGATCGATACCATCCATGAACCTAAAGAAATTATTCCTTTTAAAATGGCTCCTTTTGTGTATCTCGGAACGATGGCAACCCATTTCTTCGGAGGGTCTGCGGGCCGTGAAGGAACTGCCCTTCAGATGGCCGGGGCTATAGCAGATCAGCTTACCAGGCCCTTTAAGCTAGACAGAAATGAAAGAAAAATATTAATCATTTCAGCCATTGCCGCCGGATTTGGTTCTGTTTTCGGAACTCCTTTGGCGGGAGCTGTTTTTGGTCTTGAAGTCTTTCTGATTGGCAGAATACGGTATAATGCAATATTTCCGGCTTTTGCTTCAGCTATTCTGGCAGACTGGGCAACCAATCTGTGGAATGTAAAGCATACTCATTATCATATTGATATCATTCCTAAGTTGGAGTTCTTGCCAATTCTCTACAGTGTTCTGGCAGGAATAGCATTCGGAATCTGCGCTGCAGCTTTCAGCAGGATCATTCATTGGATGGGTTCTGTTTTCAAATCAAAAATTAAATATCCTCCCCTTCGCCCTGTAGCAGGTGGAGCTATTATTGCCTTGGCCGTTTTTGCAATGGGTACCACCCGATATATCGGATTGGGAGTTCCTGTGATTGTAGAATCTTTTGAAAAACAGCTTCCACTGTATGATTTTGCATTAAAAATGATTTTTACCATTGTTACGCTATCAGCCGGATTCAAAGGTGGGGAAGTTACTCCCCTGTTCTTCATTGGAGCTACTTTAGGCAGCGCTTTGTCTCTTTTTATTCCTTTACCGTTCGGATTATTGGCAGGAATGGGATTTGTAGCAGTATTTGCCGGAGCAACCAACACTCCTTTAGCCTGTATGCTGATGGGAATCGAATTATTTGGAGCCGAATGTGGTGTATATGTGGCTATTGCCTGTGTTGTATCTTATCTTCTTTCCGGTCATAACAGTATTTACGCGAAGCAGAAAATCGGGGAAGCAAAAAACAGAAGGTTTGAAAATCAGCAGGACAGATCTATTTCGGATTTTTTATAGGAGATGCGGGGTTCGGGTTGCAGGTTACGAGTTGCAAGTTATATGCCCACAACATTAAACTCTGAACCTTGAACTTTAAACTCTCAAACTTAAAAATCCCGAAGCTCGAAATTTATAACCCGTAATCTCTCAAACCCTCCCACTCTCAAACTCAAAACCCCAAAAACCGCAACTCGCAACTCGTATCTCGTATCTCATCATCCTTAAACTCTAAAACCCTCCCACACTCAAACTCACCAACTCCCCTTAGCCATTTCCAACTATAATTCGTAATTTTACCCCATGTTCGATTACAGATTAAAAGTTTTCCATACGGTGGCTTCCCGATTAAGTTTCACTAAGGCTTCAGAAGAGCTTCACATTTCACAGCCTGCTGTTACCAAGCACATTAAAGAAATAGAAACCCAGGTAGGCGCCAAATTATTTGACCGTAAAGGAACTTCTATCCAGCTGACTCAGAGCGGAAAGATTCTGTACGAGCATGCTGAAAAGATTAGAAATATCTACCGCGACATGGAATTTGAAATCAGCCAGATCAATCAGCAGCATAAAGGGAAATTGATTATCGGAGCCAGCACCACCGTTGCGCAGTATATTTTACCTGAAATTTTAGCAAAATTCAATACCTACTATAAAGATATTAAGATTGAACTTCTTACCGGAAATACGGAAGCTATTTCGGTTCTTTTGAAGGAAGAAAAAATTGATCTGGGTATTATTGAAGGAGAATCTCAGTCTTCTTATTTTGAATATAAGACTTTTAAGCCTGATGAAATTGTTCTGGCAGCAAAATCAGATCATCCTCTTGCTCATAAAACCTTACACTTAAAAGATCTCTATCATCTTGATCTGATCTTCAGAGAACAGGGCTCCGGAACTCTTGAATTTATCCAAAACAGACTTAAAGAAAAAGAAATCAATATTCATGAACTGAATACAGTGATACAGCTGGGCAGCAGTGAAAGTATCAAAAACTATCTTCTTCACTCGGATTGTATGGCTTTTCTCTCTATCAGCACGATCCTGAATGAGCTGAAAAATAATATACTGACGGTGATTGACATTAAAAACTTTAGTATTGAAAGAGATTTTCACTTCATTCTGCCAAAAGGTGAGCAATCTGAACTGATTAAGCTTTTCCTGAGATTTGTAGAATAATCCTTTATGATGTAAAACTTATTAAAAATATACAAAGCTTTTAAGTTTTGGCTAAAGCCAATGGATTTTTTTTATTCATTTGGGCGGGCTAAAGCCCACCCCTATTGAATTTTAACGACAAGATCTTTTATCTTTTATCTTTTA
>JASLCD010000290.1 GCA_030146295.1 Chryseobacterium sp. | reverse complement strand
GAAAGCAAATCGACGAGCTTGTGGATTGGGTCAAAAGACCTCAAATCGGAGCTTCAGGAATGGTTTGGGCTAAATTCCAGAATGATGGTGTAAAAACTTCTTCTGTCAATAAATTCTACAACGAGGAAGATTTATCAAAAATCATCGAGAAATTTGGCGCGAAAGAAGGCGATTTAATGTTAATTCTTTCAGGAAACGAACACAAAGTAAGAACTCAGCTTTCGGCGTTGAGAATGGAGCTTGGAAACCGTTTAGGATTAAGAAAAGGCGACGTTTTCGCTCCACTTTGGGTTGTTGATTTCCCGTTATTGGAATTTGATGAAGAAAGTGGACGTTACCACGCCATGCACCACCCTTTCACCTCTCCAAAGCCCGAAGATATTCATTTATTGGAAACTGATCCGGGAAAAGCAAGAGCCAACGCTTACGATATGGTGTTGAACGGAAACGAAATCGGCGGTGGTTCGATCAGAATTTTCGATAAAGATTTACAGTCAAGAATGTTTGACTTGTTAGGATTCTCGAAAGAAGAAGCAGAAGCTCAGTTCGGGTTCTTAATGAACGCTTTCAAATACGGAGCGCCGCCTCACGGTGGTTTGGCTTTTGGTTTTGACCGTTTGGTAGCAATTCTTGACGGAAACGAGGTGATCAGAGATTATATCGCTTTCCCTAAGAATAACTCAGGACGTGATGTGATGATCGATGCTCCGGCTGCAATCGCTGATGAACAACTCGATGAATTGGAATTGAAATTAAATTTAAAAGCATAAATTTAAAGCGGAGAAAAAATCTCCGCTTTTTTTATTTAAATTAAATCATGACCGAAGAAATTCTGACTTACAACACTCCCAATTCAGAACAAATTTTAAAGCAAATCAATCAATACGAATTCAAAAGAATCTGGGAAAACAATTTGAAAAAAAACAATAAAAACCTTTATTGGACTATTTTTTTTCTTCTGTTGGCGGGTTTCATGTTGTTTTATAAAGAATATTTCGGTTATTTTTTTGCAGGATTGGGCTTAATGTACATTTCAATATTTATCAATTATCGATCAATATATAGAAAGCAGAAAGAGAAATTAAATACTTTACTTGATAAGGAAATTAAAGATCTTACAACAAATTCAAAAGATGTGATTTGGGAATTTACTCCAACTTATTTCAGGTTCAAAAACTATAAATCTGATTTTAAATTTAATTGGGAGACTATTACCTATTGTATTTTAGACGATCAATATCTTTACATTACAGCTTCTTCATTTCTGAATTTCATTTTAGACAAAGAAAATATCGACGAAGAAAATTTCAACAAAACTATCGATTACCTTAAGAATAAATCACATTTCAAAGCAATTTAATTATTAATTTTCATTTTCAACGGCACAATCATTGCACACTCTTACGCAAAACGTAAGACAATGAAAGCAATTTGGAACGGTGCCATTGGCTTTGGTTTAGTCAACATTCCCGTTAAAATTTACTCTGCAACGGAAACCACAAAACTGGATCTCGACATGCTCGACAAATCTGATTTTTCCAATATACGTTTCAAAAGAGTCAACGAAAATACGGGGAAAGAAGTAAAATGGGAAAACATCGTCAAAGGTTATCTCATGGACGAAAAGTATATCGTTCTTGATGAGGAAGATTACGAAGCTGCAAGCCCTGAAAAAACAAAAATACTTTCTATCGACCAGTTCGTTAAAGAAGTGGAGGTAGACAGTGTCTATTTTGAAAATCCCTATTATCTGGAACCCCAGAAAAATGGTGAAAGTGCCTACAGACTTTTACTAAAAGCTCTTGAGCAGACTAAAATGGTTGGCATTGGGACCTTCGTACTTCGCGATACAGAAGCCATTGGGATGATCCGGCCTTACAAAAAAGACATTCTCGTGCTCAACCGGCTGAGGTTTGATCAGGAAATAAGGGATTATAAAGATTTAAAAATACCGGCTTCAAAAGCTCCCAAACCGGCAGAACTCAAAATGGCAGTCAATCTTATTGAACAGCTTTCACAGGATTTTGACCCTGCTATGTACAAAGACACTTATTCTGATGCATTGATGAAGATCATTAAACAGAAGGCAAAAGGTAAAAATATAAAAACGAAAAAAGTACAGCCTGCAAAAGAAGGCAAAGTGATTGACCTCATGGCACAGCTCAAAGCCAGCCTGAATACCTCCAAAACCAAATCCGCATCGTAATGGCTCTCAAAGATTATCATGAAAAAAGAAAGTTCGATGAAACCAGCGAACCTAAAGGAAAAACAAAGAAAAGCAAAGATAAACTGATTTTTGTGATTCAGCGGCATGCTGCCTCCAGACTTCATTATGATTTCCGACTGGAGATGGAAGGGGTCCTGAAAAGCTGGGCGATTCCAAAAGGTCCGTCTTTAGATCCAAAAGATAAACGGCTGGCGATGATGGTGGAAGATCATCCCTACGATTATAAAGATTTTGAAGGAAATATTCCTGAAGGGAACTATGGTGCCGGACAGGTTGAAGTATGGGACAGCGGAACCTATGAACCTCTGGAAGGAAACCCCAAACTTTCTGACGAAAAAGAACTTTTGAAAGAATTGCATGCCGGTTCTCTAAAATTCATTTTGCATGGTAAAAAACTGAAAGGCGAATTTGCCCTGGTTAAGATGAAAAATAGCGAAGACAATGCATGGCTGCTGATTAAGCATAAAGATGATTTTGCAGAAAGCCCTTATAATGCTGAAGAAAACACCTCATCAAAATCATTGGTCACAAAATTTTTAGAGGAAAAAAAAAGCCTAAAAATAAAGGAAAAAAAGAAATCATAATTTCCGAAAAAGCTTTCAGAAGCTTCAATTCCTTAACGAACGAAAAAAAACTAAAGTCTTTCATAAAACCCATGCTGGCAAAGCTTTCCGAAGAAGCCTTCGATGATAAAGACTGGCTCTTTGAAATAAAATGGGATGGTTACAGAGCGATTGCTGATCTCAGCCATGAATCTCCTCTCTTCTACTCGAGGAACGGAATTTCTTTTTTAACAAAATTTGAAACAATCACGCAGGACTTCCCCCAACAGAAACACCGTATGATTCTGGACGGTGAAGTGGTGGCCTATAACGAAAAAGGAAAGCCTGATTTCCAGCTTTTGCAACAAATTGGTGATCATCCCGGCACTCCACTTATTTATCAGGTTTTTGATCTTCTCTGGCTCAATGGTCATTCTACCGAAGACCTTCCTCTGATCCATCGAAAGGAGCTTTTAAAAGAGGCTTTGACAGAGACAGACCACATAAAATACTGTGATCATATTCCTGAGAATGGCATTGAGTTTTTGATTCAGATGAAAAAAATGAAACTGGAAGGTATGATTGCAAAACGGGCAGAGAGCCTGTACATCGAAAACCACAGAAGCAATGACTGGCTTAAAATTAAATTTTCCAACACGGAAGAAGTTATTATTTGTGGTTTTACAGAACCCAGAGGATCACGGGAAAATTTTGGAGCATTAATTTTAGGAAAATACATCAATAATAAGCTTACCTATTGCGGGCATACCGGAACAGGTTTCAATAAAGCTTCTCTAGAACAGCTATATCTGAGGCTTCAGAAACTGGTAATAAAATCATCTCCATTTGAAACGGTTCCTAAAACCAACATGCCTGTAACATGGATAAAACCTGAACTGGTATGTGAGATCAAATATTCTGAAATCACCCGTGATGGGATCTTCCGACATCCGGTTTTTATTACAATCCGAGAGGATAAAAGTCCGGAAGATCTCAAAGGCTCATCCTTCACCGAAAAACCTAAAGAAATGAAAACAAAAGCAGCATCAAAAAAAACGGAGTCTTCTGAAAAAGAAAAGGAGATCATTTTGGATAAGCATTCTGTAAAACTGACAAATCAGGATAAAGTCTATTTTCCTAAAGATGGCATTACGAAAGGAGATATCATCAACTATTATCAATCAGTCGCAAAGTATATTCTGCCTTATTTAAAAAACCGTCCCCTTTCTCTGAACCGCTTTCCCAATGGAATTGAAGAACAGGGTTTTTATCAGAAAGATGCAGGAGACCATATTCCGGACTGGATAAAAACCACAAAGGTATATTCTGAATCCAATGATAAATTCATAGACTATATTTACTGTAATGACAAGGCTACATTAGCCTATCTGAATAATTTAGGCTGTATTGACCTCAATCCCTGGAATAGTTCTTTACCGGATCTTGATCATCCTGATTATTTGGTTTTAGATCTCGATCCTTCCTCGAAAAACACGTTTGATGAGGTGATTGAAACAGCCCTGCAGGTCAATGAAGTCTTAGAAGCTATTAAAATAAAAGGTTACTGCAAAACTTCAGGAAGTACGGGGATTCACATTTATATTCCGATGGGTGGTAAATATGATTTTGACCAGGTGAAAGATTTCGCTCATATTCTGATGAAACAGGTAAATGAGAAACTTCCCAAGCTCACTACTCTGGAAAGAAGTCTTCAAAAAAGGGATAATAAAAAAATATATCTGGATTATCTTCAGAACAGAACGGGACAAACACTGGCCAGTGCATATAGTGTGAGGCCCAAACAAGGAGCTTCTGTATCTATGCCTCTGGAGTGGGATGAGCTGAAGCCCGGCCTGAAATTTACAGATTTTACGATTCATAATGCTCTTGATAGAATTAAAGAAAAAGGAGACTTGTTCAAACCGGTTTTGGGTAAAGGAATTGATATGATGAAGGCTTTGGAGCTGCTGCAGAATATTGATTAATTTCTCTATTTTTGCCCGCTAAACTCTTACCCATGGATGAATCAATCAAATTGCAGTTATATTTCAATGAAAAAACAGAAAGGGAAAATCAAAAATTTTTCTTTCGATACACCTGGAAGAAGCATTTTGCAGAACTAAAAAAGGCAATTATTTATGCTGTATTATTTCTGGCATTGGGATTTTTGCCTTTAAAAACCATTGATCTAGGTCCGGTTTCTATCATTTTTAAATATGGTGGAATCTTATTCTCCGGATATGTATTTTTAATTTTATATCACTATTTCAAAAGTAGAAACAAAACCTTCAAACTAGTAGAAGAACAAATTGATGATCTTACAGGAAAGAAAGATGAAATCAGTTTTATAACACTTTATCAGAATAGCATTACCATTAAAAGTCCATTTACAACAATCAATTGTGTCTGGGAAAAAACCACTTATAAAATTGTAGATCAATATCTTATTTTGAACATCTTCAATAACAAAATCAGTTTTATTCTTACAGAGCCCGAATTTAAAGAGAACGGATATGACATTTTATTAAATTTCCTTCAGCAATATTCTAAAAAAGAGAAGTAACAATAGCGGAGATTGTTAAATAAAAAACTCCCACATCAAAAGAATGCAGGAGTTTCTTAAAAAAAATTAAATATAATTATTAATTGTAAATATGAACATCTCTCTGTGGAAAAGGAATTCCGATTCCGGCTTTATCGAGTGCTTCTTTACAACTGATGATTAATTCTTCGTTCATTGCCCAGAAATTCTCTGTGGAAGTACTTACTCTTACCGATACATTCACAGCACTTTCTCCAAGCTCAGTTACCACTACTTGTGGTGCAGGTGTGATAAGGGCATATTGATTATTTTTAATGACATTCATTAAAATCTCTTTGGTCTGTCTAAGATCTGCATCATATGCAACTCCGATATCCAATGATGTTCTTCTTGTTCCCAGCTGGGTAAAATTGGTAATACTGTTATTTGAAACCACCCCGTTAGGAATAACGACCAATTGGTTTTGTGGGGTAACCAGTTTCGTATGGAAAATATCTATCGCCTGTACTGTCCCTGAAACTCTGGAATTGGTAGAAATGAAGTCCCCGATTTTAAAAGGTTTTAATAATAAAATTAAGATTCCTCCCGCAAAATTTGTCAGAGATCCCTGCAATGCCAGACCTACTGCCAGACCTGCCGCACCAATCATGGCAACAAATGCTGATGTCTGTACTCCCAACTGAGTAACAACAACAATAAATAATAGAATATTAAGTCCCCAGTTGATAATATTTAACAGGAAATGCTGCAGAGAAGCTTCCATATTACGTTTCTTGAAACCTTTCTCAACCAGTTTCTTGATCATTCTTATCATCCATGACCCAATCAGATAAATCAATAATGCAGAAACAACTGCAGTAAAAATTCTCGGTGCCCATGAAATTGCTGAAGAAATTAAGGTGTCCCAGTGTTGTTGAATCTTGTTCAATTCTAAATCGTCCATTTTTATGCTATGTATGTGTTTTACTATTTATATCAATAAGCTATTGACATCTTCTGCAAGATTTAACAAGAAACATCCCTTTCCCTACTTGAGTGAAAGTAAATGATAATATAGATTAAAACAGATGGGCAGCAGAACAGATTGTTTCAGCTTTACTCAATAATCATTCAGAAATTGAATCTTGCAGGAAGAAATAATTTTGGATCATATCATTACAAAAACGGTACCGAAGTAGTTTAATGATCAAAATTAACTTTCTGTACCACTAAAATGAGTAGTAAAAACAATATGCGTTGGTAAAAACTATCTAAGGTAGTTTTGCCGCTAGACTTTCCGGCAAAAGCCTAAGGATGTGGTAAATAATTTTCCATTTAAAATTTGGAACAATGGTAAAGGAATTTCCTGCATTGACAATATATTTTGCCACGTAATCCGGTTCCATGATCAAGGATTCATTCAACTCTAATCCTTCATTGATTTTTGTTCTGATATAACCCATAACCAAAGCATTCACAATGATTTTACGGGAGGCCAATTCCTGCCTCAATCCAGCCAGAAACTGAGTAAATGCAGCTTTTGTACTACCATACACAAAATTACTTTTCCTTCCTCTTACTCCGGATAATGAAGAAAGCCCAATGATTCTCTCCAGATTTTTATTTTCTTTATCCATAGCAATCATACTCAGAACAGATACTCCTCCCATATAATTGACTTCCATCATTTGTCTGGCTCCTTTGAAATCGCTAAGCGCTTTTTGATTATCAACTAAAAACCCGGCAGCATATATTACAATATGAGGTTTTAGAGGGAGCTCAGCGTAGAATTTCTGATGTGAATCAAAATCCGCAGCATCAAAATACAGAACAGAAACTTTTGAACGGTCCATATTGTTGGAATCCACAAAATCATCCAAAGATTTTGTATTTCTTGAAGCAGCAATAATTGTATATCCTTTTTCAGCATACTGCTTTATGCATTGTTTTGCTACATCTGAATTCGCTCCCAGAATAAGAACTGTTTTGCCTGTGTTTTGATTCATAGGGCAAAGATAATTTTTTATTAAACACTAAGTTCACTTATTGCTTTCACATATGAATACAAAGATTCTCAAGTTTATTATAAAATCTGACGAAAAGAAATCCGCCTCATTATTGAAATAAAATCTATAAAAAAGCTGCGGCGGGTGAACTTTGTTCACCCGCCGCAGCTAAATATTTTTCAGACTGAATTATTTCTTTTCTTCAGTTGCTGTTTCTTTTTTGTCGTCTGCTTTATCTGCAGATTTTGCTTTATCTCCAAAACGAGATTCCGTCATTTCTCTGGAAACCGCTGCTTTTTCGAATTTCAGTTTTCCGGATAATGTTTCGATCACAAAACCATCTTCCTGAACCTGAGCAATTCTCCCGTGAAGACCAGAGGTAAGAACTACTCTTGTTCCTACTTTAAGGTTTTCCTGAAAGTTTTTTTCCTGCTTCTGTTTTTTCATTTGAGGTCTGATCATCAGGAAATAAAATCCTACAAACATCACCCCCATCATAACCAGCATCATAGGTGAAGATCCACCTGCTGCCTGTAAAAATAGTGTCAACATATTTTAAATATTATGGTTGAATATTCGCTGTGAATGTTAATCTGATAGGCGCTTTTTCTACGTTTGCAAAAACATCCGCATACTTCTGAACGTTTCCGTCGAAGCTTGAAGAATCAAAGTGCAATGTAATTTTTCCTTTTTTACCTGGCATAATCGGTTCTTTTGTAAAGTCAGGAGCTGTACATCCGCATCCAGGCTTAACTTCAGAAATGATCAACGGGTTTTTCCCGGTATTGGTAACTTCATATACGTGCTCTACTTTCTCTCCTTTTTTGATTTTTCCAAAATCGAAGCTGTTTTCAGATAAAGCAACAGAAGTAGATGGTTCGTTAGAAACAGGTGCTGCCGCTTCACCAGTTACAGGTGCTGCAGAATCAGTGGTTACCGGAGCCGCAACAGCTGCAGAATCAGTAGTTGCAGATTCAGTACTTTGAGTTTCTTTGTTTTCTTTTTTACATGAAACTAACCCAAAGCCTATAATAGACAAGGCGATAATTGATAACGTCTTTTTCATTTTATATTCTATTTTGATCTTTACAATATTTATCT
>JASLCD010000275.1 GCA_030146295.1 Chryseobacterium sp. | reverse complement strand
TCGGTGGTGTTGCAGGTAACGTTATCGGTAACAAAATGGATAAGCAGGCCAGAGATATTAAAGAAACTTTACCGGGAGCTCAGGTTGAGAGAGTAGGTGATGGTATTAAAGTAACGATGAATGAAAGTATTGTAAACTTTGCGTTCGACTCTTCAAACCTTACTTCCATTGCTCAGACCAACTTAGATAAATTAGCTACTGTATTGGCAAATAATCCGGATACGAATATCAACATCTACGGATATACAGACAGCGTAGGTAAAGATGCTTACAATCTGGCACTTTCTCAAAGAAGAGCAGATGCTGTAAAAGCTTATCTGGTAGGAAAAGGAATCGCATCAGGCAGAATGTTCACAAAAGGAGAAGGTAAAAATATGCCGGTTGCAAGCAATGATACTGATGAAGGAAGAGCTAAAAACAGAAGAGTTGAGTTTGCGATCACTGCAAATGAAAAAATGATTAATGATGCCAAGCAAGGGCAGTAATTAATTTTACATATAAATATTTTCGTAAAAGACCGCCCCGGCGGTTTTTTTTGTATTTTTATGCTAGGAATTTTGAATTTATTATTTTTGTATTTGAAATAACATAAATGAAGAAATATTTAAAGCTGCTCCGTGTAGAGCAATGGGTGAAAAACCTTTTTGTATTTGTCCCTCTTTTCTTTTCAGGTAATATTACCAACATAGATCTGCTTGTCAAAAGCATTTTTGCATTTGTTATATTTTCGCTTGCGGCAAGTGTTGTATATATTCTGAATGATTACAATGATATTGAAGCAGATAGAAAACATCCTGAAAAAAGAAGAAGACCTCTGGCCAGTGGAGCTATTTCAAAATCAAAAGCGATAGCAATCCTTATGGGTCTTGTCATTGCAGATATTGGTCTTGTATTTTTTACAAAGATCTATTTTCATGAGCTGCTGTGGAAATTTGCTATTATCATAGGATTTTATGTGGTGATGAATCTAGCCTACACCTTTAGACTCAAACATGTCCCAATCATTGATATTTTTATTATTGCCATAGGATTCGTACTTCGTGTACTGGCTGGAGGATATATTACCGGAATCAGCATTTCGCAATGGGCAATCCTGTTAACGTTTGTATTGGCCTTAGTACTGGCTATAGGTAAAAGGAGAGGAGAACTTATCAATGCACAGGTTTCAGGAAAAACAAGACGGGCATTGGATGGCTATAACGTTCAGTTTGCAGATATAGCATTATCCATTTCTATTACACTGGCTATCGTGTGCTATCTGATGTTTACCCTGTCACCGGAAGTGCAGGAAAGATTTCATGAAAGGGTTTTTTATACGGTTATCTTCGTGGTTTTTGCCTTATTAAGATACCTTCAGCAGACTTTGGTATACAACAGAACAGAATCTCCTACAAAAATTGTGTACAGAGACCGCTATATACAGGTTACCCTATTACTTTGGGTCGCTGCATTTTTAATTCAAATTTATTTTAAGAAATGAAGCCGAATTTCACACAGAAAGTTACAAACTGGGGTAATTTCCCCATAGTGGAGAAAGAAATGAGATCAGAGGACAGTTTCAAAAAAATAAAAGAATTTGTACTCAATCATAACGAGATTATTGCCAGAGGAAACGGAAGATGCTATGGAGATGCCTCGTTGGGAGAATCTATATTTTCAACAAAAAAGCTAAATAAATTTATCAATTTTGACCGTCTGAACGGAGTAATAGAATGTGAATCCGGAGTACTGCTTTCAGATGTTCTGGAAATCGCTGTTCCGCAGGGGTACTTTCTGTACGTTACTCCCGGGACAAAGTTTATATCAGTAGGAGGAGCTATTGCCTCTGATGTTCATGGAAAAAATCATCATGCAGAAGGGTGTTTTTCAGAATATGTAATTGAATTTAAGTTAATGACGGAGAGCGGGGAAATTATTACCTGTTCCAGAGAAGAGCATTCAGATAAGTTTTGGGCTACCATTGGAGGGATGGGACTTACGGGGATCATTCTTACAGCAAAGTTTAAGCTTAAAAATATAGAATCTGCATACATTCGCCAGGAAAGCATCAAGGCTGAAAACCTGGATGAAATCTTTAAATTATTTGACGAAAGTGAAAACTGGACGTATACGGTTGCCTGGATCGATTGTCTTCAGAAAGGAAAAAACATTGGAAGAAGTATCCTGATGAGAGGCGAGCACGCTTTCCAGCATGAGCTTCCCCAGAGTTTTTCGAAAACCCCTTTAAGATTAAAGAAAAAACTACAGCCCACAGTTCCTTTTTATTTCCCGGGATTTGTGCTGAATGCACTTACGGTAAAAATATTCAACTGGCTATATTATAAGAAGCAGTCCAAAAAGGAAATCAAGAATTTTATTGATTACGAAACATTTTTTTATCCTTTGGACGCTATTAACGACTGGAATAAAATCTATGGGAAGTCAGGTTTTATACAATATCAGATGGTGATTCCTAAAGAAGCGGGAAAGGAAGGAATGAAAAGAATTCTAGAAACCATCGCGAAAAGCGGAAACGGATCATTCCTGGCAGTTTTAAAACTTTTTGGAAAACACAATCCGGAAGCTTACAACTCATTTCCGGTAGAAGGGTATACGCTGGCACTCGATTTTAAAGTCAATTCAAAATTGAAAAAACTGGTAGACCAGCTTGATGCAATTGTTCAGGAATTTGGAGGAAGAATTTACCTTACCAAAGACAGTATGAGCAGATCATCGCTTACCAATTATCTGAAAAATATTCAAAATCCTAAATTTGTGTCTTTACAGCACAAAAGAATCATAAATAACAACTCATAATGATAGTTCTGGGAAGCACATCTGAAGTGGCACAGGCTTTTGTGGAAAAAGCACTTCAGGAAGGAGAAAAGTTTGAAAAAATATATCTTTTTACCTCAAATAAAGAAACTACAGAACGGTTTGCAAGACATATTGATGTAAAGTTTCTGCAACAGTCGGAAGTTGTTGAACTGGATCTGACCAAAGAAATTGATTACAACAGATTTGATAATATCAATTCAAATGTATTATTTTGTGCCGTAGGATATTTAGGTGAAGGAACTGAGGAAGGACTGTATGACAACAGGAATACAGAACGTATCATAGATATCAATTATTCAAAACTGGTTCCTGTAATGAATTATTTTGCTCATAAATTTGAAAACAGAAGATCGGGAACGATTATCGGGCTTTCATCAGTAGCAGGAGACAGGGGAAGGCAGAGTAATTTTATCTATGGAAGTGCAAAAGCGGCATTTACAGCCTATTTGAGTGGTTTGAGAAACTACCTTTTTGATAAAAAAGTGAACGTTATTACCATAAAGCCCGGGTTTATGGCCACCAAAATGACAGAAGGTCTGCCTTTAAATCCAAAACTCACAGCAACGCCGAAACAAGCGGCTGCATGTATTTATAAAGCCTTCAAAAAGGGAAAAGACGTGGCATATGTTTTGCCGGTTTGGAGTATTATTATGATGATTATCAGGAATATCCCTGAGTTTATATTCAAAAAATTAAAGCTTTAAA
>JASLCD010000272.1 GCA_030146295.1 Chryseobacterium sp. | reverse complement strand
AGTAACTTTTTCATTTTGTTGTTTATTATTTTGTTACTATAAAGTTACAAAAAACCGTGCCAAAATTTAAAATAAAAAATAAAAAGTCCGAAAAAAATTCGGACTTTTTATGGTTTCTCCTTGAACACAGGGAGATAAATTATTTTTTAACAGCCTTTTTTATGGATTTCGAAGGCTTACTAGTAGTGCCTGACGGTTTTCCCTTGTAAAAATTGGTATACGCGTATTCTGCGGCTCTTTTCAGGTCAATAACCCCGCCTGCCTGAGACTCATCGGCAAATCCGTTTGCTGTGCTTGGATTGCTGCTTTTCACAAGCGCTTCAATAATCTGGTAAGGTTTCAGATCCGGCATATATGCTAATAAAACAGCTGCTCCTCCTGCGACCACCGGTGATGCCATAGAAGTTCCCTGAAGGTATTTGTATTCGTTTTTAGGAACGGTAGAATAGATTTCTTCACCCGGAGCGAAAACATTGACCATTTTTTTGTTGAAGTTAGAAAAATCAGCTCTTAAAGCGTTGTTTTTATTGGTGCTTGCTCCTACCACAAGAACGTTGCTTACAAATGGTTTTTCATCTGTAACGTTTTTAAAGTTGGTAGGAAATGCCAAATGTTCTGCAACATCTTCATTTTCATTGCCTGCAGCTTTCACTAAAAGAACACCTTTATCTTCTGCATATTTAAAAGCATCCCAGACTACATTTTTACCTGGAGAAACAGGTTTTCCAAAACTCATATTTAAAACTTTCGCCCCGTTATCAACGGCATATCGGATAGCATTGGCCACATCTTTATCTCTTTCATCCCCGTTTGGAACTGTTCTTACAGACATGATCTTAGCAACCTTTGAAGCAACACCATACTGAATTTCTTTTCCTTGCGGAAGCCCTGCAATGATTCCTGCTACGTGAGTTCCATGCTCTGCATCCGGTCCTTCGTAATGGTTGTTACCATAGTTTTTTTCAGAATAGTCATCATAGTTATCTCCTACAATCTCCTTTCTAGGGTCATATGAAAGATCATATTGTTTTGCTGCCGGAGCAAAATGATCTATGGCTTCCTTCATCTCTTCCTTCATCTTTTTTTCAAATTCAGCAGAAGATTTCCCTTTGAATTCAGGGCTTTGAGAAATCTGCCCAAGGAATTCCAATGCGATGGCATCTTTCTGATCTGTAGGGGCTTTAATTGCTGAAAGTGTTTCAGCTGTTACAGGCTTACCTCCCAATAATTTTACCATATTAGGAATGAGCTCATTCAACATAGAATAGGTCTTGAAATTCTGCTGAGCCTCGATACTCTTTTTATTGAACATATCTTTAGCTTTCATATACATATCAAACTCTTCTTTCATTTGAGCCTGATTGGCTTTATTCTTAGTAGAATCACTTCCTTCGAAAATAGGTTTGTATTTGGCAACCACCCTTGTTACTTCCATATTATCGATATCAATATCCCCGTTTTTACCTCCTATGAAGTTCCAGCCATGAACATCGTCAATATATCCGTTTCCGTCATCATCTTTACCGTTTCCAGGAATTTCATTGGGATTTGACCAAAGGTTTTTTACCAATCCGGGATGGTCTACCTGTACTCCACTATCCAAAACTCCCACCACAACGGTTTTAGGCTTCAGTCCTTTAGATTCTAAATATTTATAAGCATTTGCCGTATTTACCCCATATACTTTTGAAGTTGCAAAATCTTTATGATACCATGTCATCAGATCTTTATCTTCGTTTGGATCTTTACTTTTAGCTTTAGATTCCTGTGCAAAAGAGAAACTAAAACCTGCTAAAAAAACTGCAGCTAATAATACCTTTTTCATATGTTGAAATTTATTTTTTAAGACCTATACCAATCGCCAGCTTCATCTGTTGTATGCTTAGAATTTCATTAACAGCGATTGTTTACTAACATGATTGTTTTATATTTTTCATATATACAAGTGATTCCGGGCCTTTGTTACAAATAAGATCCAGAACCGACAAGTCTTCTAAAAATCCGAATTTATCAGAAAATGTCTGGTAATATTCTTCCATTTCAAATTCTGAAGGAAGCTTTGCCGAAAACTTTTCTCTGAAATTGATGCTTTCAGGATTTTTGATATATTCTTCATTCAAAGAGTGTGCCTTTTCTGTTTTCAATATCTGTTGGATGACCTCTATGCCTTTAAGGTTAAAATCAAGAAGGTATTTTTCCTGAAGCTCAAATATTTTTCTCAACTTATCTTCGTAGTATTCAAAATAAGGAGAACTCTGATAGGCAGTCTTGATTGACTTCCAATGAAGGGATCTCCAATCTTCACGGTAGGAGATCTCAATATCTTTAAATTCTCTTTTTCCGTTATGATGGATAGGGATTATTAAGGACAATTTCCCGTTAGCCCCATAGATGTTTGCTCTGTTTCTATAGGTCTGCTTGGGAAAGTTCTCAAACTGTTCCAATGTAATTTCATTCTCAGGATTTAATAATACTGAAAACCAAGAAATTGGGGGCAAATAAAATGCCGGCAATAATACATTCTTCATATTCATAATACAAAAATGAAGTATTTTTTCAAATACTTCATTCTATTTTAAGTTTAATTTTATTTATTAATTGTCTTCAGTTTTATTCTTTCTGAATAATTTCATGAAATACTCCCATCCGAAGAACAAAATCAGGATCATTGCAGCAATCCACCAGTAAGAGGTTTTATTGGCTTCTCCTGTATTGGTTGCTTTGAACATTCTCTCCCAACGGATCTTTTTAGGTGCCTGATAGGTTGAACTTGCGTCAGGAAATACTCCCTGCACACTCATCCATGTAAACATTGGTTTTCCTACAATATTTTCTTCCGGAACGAAACCAAAGAATCTTGCGTCTAATGAAGCATCTCTGTTGTCCCCTATCATCATATAATAATCCTGCTGAATGGTGTATTGACTAGCTTCTTTTCCGTTGATAAAAATCTTTCCGTTCTTTTTCTCTAGGCTGTTGTGCTCATATTCGGAAATGATCCACTGATAGGTTGGAAGTGTTTCCTGATTGATCGCTACAACATCCCCTTTTTTAGGGATTCTCAGTGGTCCGTACCAATCCTGGTTCCAAGGTTTGTTGATTGGGAAGATAGATTGTGTAGTATCAATTTTGGTTTTGGCTTCATCTCTATAATAAACTGCAGCTTCTCCTTTTGGTGAAACCTCTTCCTTCATATCAAGAACATGAGGAAGTTCTTTAATTTCTTTAGCAGTCTTATCCGTTAAACCCTGAAAACCATAAAGAAATCCTCCGTTATCTTGTTGAACCTCCTGAACAGGTAAAAATCCATAAGCTTTATATAAAGTTGGGATATCCAACTGAGCATCCGTAGTTACAATATATCTGTGCTGTACTTCCTGATCTCCTAAAACAGTTTCAGGTTTTCCGTTCACAAAAAGTCTTCCGGCTCTCATTTCAAAAGTATCACCTGCTGTAGCAACGCAACGTTTTACATAAGGATCTTTTCTGTCGATCGCTGTATGTACAGAATCCTGAGGATAGTTGAAAACAACGACATCGTTTTTCTGTGGCTTGTTGAATTGTAAAATTCTTGTGTAAGGAAGTTTTATTCCGTCTACGTAAGATTTTGGATCATCTTTCGGATTTCCTTTCTGTCCTGTATCCATAATGGTTCCCTGAAGGAAAGGTATTGCTACCGGGCGCATCGGAAGTCTGTATCCGTAGCTCCATTTGTTTACAAAAAGGAAGTCACCTACCAATAATGTTCTTTCCATAGATCCTGTAGGTATCCCGAAAGGCTGTGTTACAAAAACATGAATGATGGTTGCAAAAACTACCGCAAAGGTAATTGAACCTACGAATGTATCTTTCTTTTTATCATTCTTTTCTTCGTCTGTAAGAAACAGATCTTTTGCATTTTCATCTTCTAACTCTACATCTTTAGAATAATTGATTACTGCCATATATACAAACGGCAGAATCACGGTAAGAATCTGATCTTTGAAAAGGGTTTTCCCGAACTTTTTCACTAAGTAAAGGTGAAAAACAGACATCATAATGGGCCCCACAATCGGAAGATAAGACAGGATCGCCCACCATTTCGGATGTTTTGTTTCTTTCAGAATAATGAAATAGTTGTAGAAAGGGATAAAAGCAAATAAAGGGCTATAGCCCATTTTCTTGAACAGTTTCCAAGATGAAATGCCCATCAATACGGATAGTATGAGGACATATACTGTATAAGTTAAAAAATAATTCATAAATTTTTGTGCCTATTCTAATGATATAAATGATAAAAATGATGAGTAATAAATGATAAAAGCAGTCCGCTATTTACAATTCACTATTCATCATTTTCTGTTTATTGGTCTGCAATTTACAGAATTTGTTACAAATTAAAGCCCCAAAACATCTTTCATTGCGAAGTTTCCTTTTTTATCTTTAATCCATTCGGCAGCTACTACAGCTCCCAGTGCAAAACCGTTTCTGTTGAAAGCAGTATGCTTGATCTCGATTTCGTCTACTTCACTTCTGTAATACACGCTGTGGGTTCCCGGAACTTCATCTTCACGTACTGCAAAAATTCCTAATTGTTTACCTTCTGTTTCTTCCAGCTTCCAGGCGTCAAATTTAGGGTTATTCTGAATGATTCCTTCAGCAATGGAAATAGCCGTTCCACTTGGAGCATCTTTTTTATGGATGTGGTGAATCTCTTCCAGCTGACAAGAGTATTCATCTACATTTTTCATCAGGTCTGCAAGCTTTTCATTTAAAGCAAAAAATAAATTGACTCCTAAGCTGAAGTTAGAGCCGTATAAGAATGCTGTTCCGTTTTCTACGGCCAATTTTTCTATTTCTTCTTTCTGATCCAGCCAGCCTGTAGTTCCGCAGATCACCGGAATTTTATTTTCAAGACAAGCTTTGATATTTTCAAATGCCACTTCCGGTAATGAAAACTCAATCACAACATCCGGGTTATTAAGATTTTCAGCAGTTGGAGTTTCCTTCAGACGGGCAACTACTTCATGACCTCTTTTCTGTGCGATCTCATCAATGATCTTACCCATTTTGCCGTAACCAACTAATGCTATTTTCATATAATCTTTTTATTTTTAAATACTGCTTTCAACCTAAATCTTCTGCAGATATGTTGTCTTCTAAAATCTATAACTTAAACTGAATCCTGTTTTCGGAGCACTGTACCCATACTGATCCTGAATAACCGATGGTTTAAAAACCAAATCCGGGTCATGACGGCTTTCATAAAGGTGCGCATCTACTACAGCATCTACAATATTCAGAATATAAATAAGTCCTGTAATGGCGATGGCGTAGTCTCTTTGCCTCTTTGCTCTGTCCTGAGCGTTCCCCAATGCTCTTTTATCTAAAAACGGATGGCTGTCCACAAATTCGTTTGGAGTACCGTTCAGTTTCGCAATGTAGTACTCACGATATTTTTTGTATTGATTATCATTCCACACAGCAATCCCAACTCCTGCTCCTACCGCTCCCCAGACAATGGGAATCTTCCAGTACTTTTTGTTATAAAACTGTCCCAATCCCGGTAAAACGGCGGAATACAATCCTGCTCTGGTAGGATTCAATTTTATGGTTTTTACTGTCGGACCATTCGCTTTTTCAAGATCTTCAATGATCTTTGCTTCTGTTTTACCTGGTTTTACCACACGGGGTTCCTCTTTCGGAGGAGTCTGCATCCGAACGGTATCAATAGGTTTCACTTGTGAATAGGCCAGTGCAGCGATACACAAGAAAAATGTGAAAAATATTTTCTTCATTATTTAATATGGGATAAAATATATTCCAGCTCTTCTTCATTTTTGAAGTCCAGAACAATTTTACCTTTTTTGCCATTTCCAGCAGATTTGATCTCTACCTTTACTTCCAAGATATCAGCGATTGTCTTCTGGGCTTTTTTAAAGTTATTGGAAAGCTCCACTTTTGCTTTTTTTGCAGCGGGAGACTTTGGATTTTTCAATGCAGCAGCAGCCTGTTCTGCCTGGCGCACGTTTAGTTTTTCTTTGATGATAAGATCAAACAATACCTGCTGATCTTCTTCACTTTCAAGACTGATGATTGCTCTGCCGTGTCCTGCAGAAATTTCACCGCTTCTGATGGCATTCTGAATATCCGGGTTTAATCTTAAAAGTCTTATAGAATTGGTAATGGTACTTCTGTCCTTTCCTATTCTCTGGCTCAGGTTTTCCTGCGTAAGACCGATTTCTTCCAAAAGCCTGTGATAAGTAAGGGCAATTTCGATGGCATCAAGATCTTCTCTCTGGATATTTTCAACAAGAGCCATCTCAAGAAGCTCCTGATCATTCACTAAACGGATATAGGCAGGAATAGTCGTTAACCCTGCAATTTTAGTTGCTCTGTAACGTCTTTCCCCGGAAATAATTTCAAATTTCTCACCGTCTTTTCTCAGGGTAATCGGTTGAATTACACCCAAATTTTTGATAGACTGCGCAAGTTCGTTTAATGCTTTTTCATCAAAATAAGTTCTCGGCTGCGTCGGGTTCGGATAAATATCTTCAAGCGCAACTTCTACAATATTTCCTACAAACTTATCTGCTCCTTCATCAGTAGCGGAATTAACAGTTGCTTTAGATTCTGCGCTTAAAATGGCGCCCAAGCCGCGTCCCATAGCTCTTTTTTTGTCCTTCATAGATTAATTGATCAATGATGTTTGATAAGTGATGGCTAGCATTCACCTATTGGCCATTTATTATTAATTTAATTCTTTATTAAGTTTTCATTCTTCAAAAGAACTTCTTCAGCTAACTGAATATACTGAACCGCTCCTTTACTTTCTGCATCATAGTTCAGAATACTTTCTCCGAAACTTGGCGCTTCACTTAATCTTACATTTCTGCTGATAATGGTTTCAAAAACCATTTCCGGGAAGTGCAGGTTTACTTCCTCCACTACCTGATTGGATAATCTCAATCGGCTGTCATACATTGTAAGAAGAAGCCCTTCAATTCCAAGGTCTTTATTGTGGATCTTCTGAACATTTTTAACAGTATTCAAAAGTTTTCCAAGTCCCTCTAAAGCAAAATACTCACATTGGATCGGTATAATTACAGAATCTGCTGCTGTAAGTGCATTAACGGTAATAAGACCTAAACTCGGTGCACAGTCGATGATAATGTAGTCATAATCATCTCTTACACTAGCTAATGCTTTTTTCAGCATATACTCACGGTCTTCCTTATCTACCAATTCAATTTCCGCAGCTACCAGGTCAATATGTGACGGGATAATATCCAGGTTCGGAGTTGCCGTCCTTTTGATACAGACTCTTGTCTCTGCACTGTGCTCAAGTAGATTATATGTAGAATACTGAACATCTTCCACACCCAGACCGGATGTAGCATTCGCCTGAGGATCAGCATCGATGATTAATATTCTTTTTTCCAATACTCCTAATGCTGCCGCCAAATTTACAGCGGTGGTAGTTTTACCAACGCCTCCTTTTTGATTAGCAATACCTATGATTTTTGCCATTATTCGAACTTTAAGTTTCAAAAATACACTTTTTTCTTTGCTCCCGATGAATGGTGAAAATTAAAATTGAGTTAAAATACTGTTAATAAGGATCTTAACTATTAAAAAAATTATCCACAAAAAAAAATCTTTGTGGATAACTATTTAATTTTTGTTTTCAGGATCAATTAATCAAACTTCATGGAGATCGGAAATTTAAAATAACTTCTTACAAACTCGCCTTTTTTATTTTTGGCGGGAGTCCATTTTCCCTTGTTAGAGATTGATTTAATTGTTCTTACCGCCTCATTGTTAAAGTCGGCATTAGTTCCATTAGCTTTTACCCCTGATATCGTTCCGTCAATTTCTACAATAAATGTAACGGCAGTTTTCACCACGTCTTCTGATTCAAATCCTGAAGCATCAAAGTTATTCATCACTTTACTTCTGAAG
>JASLCD010000239.1 GCA_030146295.1 Chryseobacterium sp. | reverse complement strand
GTTACTGAGACAGGGATTTTAAATACATTCATGACATCCTTTTTAATTAGATGCAAAATTAGAACAGGTCCTTATCTCACTTCATTAAGGTTTCCTTATGTTTTTATTAAGAAATTTTGGCTTTTTACGGACACACAATACCACACACTTAAAATAAAACACTGTATATCAAACATATAAGCATTTAAAAGTAATCATTCCAAGGATATTCCGTGCATGATTGAGATTAACTTTATTTTAAGTTTGTTAACAGCCGGAAACAATATCAGAGAAGGTATTGAAACCATTTCAGAAATAATAAGTGGCAGAGTTCGTTTTTCTTTTTTTACATTTGCTGAAAATAGATTTTACTTTGGCACACAGATCTTAAAATCTGTGTGAATGGTATCAAAAGAAAGCTAGAAACAATAAAAAATCATACGAATTAAATGACCATCATCATCACAGGAACCTCATCAGGAATCGGGTTTGTATTGGCCGAATATTTCGGTAAAAAAGGGCATAAAGTATATGGCTTGAGCCGAAAACATACAGAAAGTCAGTATTTCATATCTATTCCCACTGATGTTACCGACAACCATGCTGTTCAGAATGCCATAGCGGAAGTATTGAAAACAGAAACCAGAATTGATATTCTCATCAATAATGCCGGAATGGGAATGGTAGGAGCAGTGGAAGATTCTACCAAAGAAGATATTTTAAAACTCTTCAGCCTGAATCTTGCCGGGCCTGTGCAAATGATGAGCGCTGTTCTTCCGAAAATGCGTGAGCACAAATTCGGAAAAATCATTAATGTTTCCAGTATCGGAAGTGAGATGGGTCTGCCTTTCCGCGGATTCTATTCAGCTTCAAAATCTGCTCTGGACAAAGTAACGGAAGCAATGAGGTATGAGATATACCCTTGGAATATCGACGTATGTTCCCTTCATTTGGGAGATATCAAAACCAATATTGCAGAAAACAGAGTTATTGCAAAGGTTTCCCAGCCTTATAAAAATGTTTTTGACAAAGTATACGCTTTGATGAATTCTCACGTGAATGACGGAACTGATCCTTTGGAAGTTGCTGAATATATTGAAAAACTTTTAGCAAAAAATAAATGGAAAGCTCATTATTATTTTGGTAAATTCGGGCAGAAAATCGGAGTTCCTTTGAAGTGGATTCTTCCACAGGGAACTTATGAGAATTTAATGAAGAAATATAATAAACTGGATAAAAATTAGTTGATTGATAAGGCGCATTGAATGCAATGCAATGAAGGATCTTTTGTGTAGCAGAGATTCCTCGTTCCTTCTTATATTCAGAATGATAAATTGAAATTACTTTTAAAAATATTTTTTGTACTGTTCTGCGTTTTTACACAAGCGCAGAAGAAACAATATTGGCTGATTGATACAGAAACCAAAATCAGGAAAAAAGTAAAAGATTCCACTTCTGCAGTAAAATTTCTGGATTCATTAGCTCAGAATAATTATTTCTTTACCCAACTGAAAGAGGTAAAAGTAAAAGGTGACAGCACCGAAATTTTCTTTGATAAAGGCAAGAACTTCAATCAAACTTATGTAAACCTTACCGATTCTCTTGTTCAGAAACTCAAGATTCAGAAGGATTTTTTCACTAAGAATTTAGATTCCATCAAGAAAAGCATCAACAAAACTTACATTGATGACGGATATTCTTTCAGCAGAATCAAATCCAAATACAAGGGACAGAAAAACGGCTATCCCATCGTAGAACTTGATATTAACAAGAACGATAAAAGAACGATCAATAATTTCGTAGTGAAAGGATATGAAAAAGTTCCTAAAAGATTCATCAAAAATCTTGAAAAGGAATTTAAAGGCAAAAACTATGATGATAAAAACCTTTTGGCCATCAATAAAACGTTTCAGAGCCATCCTTTTCTGACCCTAGAACGGCAGCCGCAAACTTTATTTACAAAAGACTCTACGAGTATTTTCCTGTTTCTGGAAAAGAAAAAGACCAATACTTTTGATGGAGTTGTTGGTTTTGGGAATGATAAAACGTCCAAGTTTACGTTAAACGGAACGATGAATGTCAATTTCAGGAATATGTTCAATGGTTTTGAAACCGTCAATTTATACTGGCAGAGAAACCCGGATAAAGGGCAGACTTTCGATCTTCAGGTGGATATTCCGTACCTGTTTAAATCAAATGTCGGGATGAATGCAAAAGTGAATATCTACCGACAGGATTCCACATTCGCCAATGTAAAGTTCCTTCCCGCTTTTTATTACCATATCAACAACCGAAACAAAATTGGATTAAGAGGGACGCTGGAAGCCTCTACTATTATTGATTCCCTATATGTTCAGGGAAAAGACTACAACAAAAAGGGAATCGGGGTATGGTTTGAAATGACCGAACCTACCGACATTGACCTTTTCCTTTATAAGACAAAGATCACTGCTGGCTATGATTTTTTAACAACAATCTATTCCAAAGATAATATCAAAGCCAACCAAAACCAGTTTTATTTCTTTGGAGAACACAATTACCATATCTCCGGAAACCACTTCCTGAACATTAAGGGTGAAGGTGCCATGATGGATTCTAAAGTAGAGTTTACCACCAACGAATTATACCGTTTCGGAGGATGGAACTCCATGCGGGGATTCAATGAGAAATCACTCGCTGCCGATTTCTTCTATTATGGAAGTCTGGAGTACCGGTATCTGATCGGTAATCAGGCCTTCTTCGACGTCTTTGGGCAATATGGGCAGCTCAATAATAAATCCTTAAATGTAAGACCCAAGCTTTATAGTGTAGGACTCGGTTTCAACTTTTTTATTCCAATCGGTCTGATGAGCT
This sequence comes from Chryseobacterium sp., assembly GCA_030146295.1. Classification (GTDB taxonomy): domain Bacteria; phylum Bacteroidota; class Bacteroidia; order Flavobacteriales; family Weeksellaceae; genus Chryseobacterium. The sequence continues at coordinate 5,168 of JASLCD010000239.1, read as the reverse complement.
TTCAGCTGTCTAATGGTAACGAATTTGGAAATCCTTTTAAATTCAACGATACAAAGATCCACTGGGGAATCCTGAGCAGATTTTAAAAAAGAAAGGACGATCAGAGCTGTTGATGTCGCGGTTTTTCTATCCTAGTATTTTTATAGAAAGGTTTATGCAAAATCTTAAAACGCAACAGTAAATTGCTGCTTTGTGCTTCCTACCTTATAGTAATATCTATATAATAAAGCAAAAGTTCCTATACAAAGGATATTTTTCATTTTACTTTTCTATTAATTCTTTATGTTAAAAAATATTAAATCGTATTTTTATTTTAATACCTCATTAAAACACTCGTAACAGTGCTCTGCTAAATTTGCCTTCAAAAAAAAATGAAGAAAACTTTAGCTACTTTTGCCGTTTTTTTACTTCCACTCTATTTTTCCGCACAGGAAATCAATATTTCCGGAAATGTAAAATCTGAAAACGGCTCTAGTGTTTCCGGTGTAAACATCACTGACAAAAACACGGGAAAGACTGCTACTACAGATGATAATGGTAATTTCACCATTTCTGCAAACCCGAAAGACATTCTTGAGTTTTTTGCTCCTGATTTTTCTGTTTATACCGTTGAGGTTTCTTCAAAAAAACAGTATTCAATTGTCTTAAAAAAGCCAAACGAAAAACAGATTGAAGGGGTTGTCATTACCGCATTAGGTATTGCCAAGAAGAAAGAAAAAATTGGATATTCTACTCAGGAAGTAGGAACCAAACAGTTTGAAACCATCACTACTCCAAGCATTGGAAATTTATTCTCAGGACAGGTAGCTGGTCTGAATGTTTCCAATCCGACGGGAATGCAACAGGCTCCGCAATTTACGTTGAGAGGAAATTCCAATTTGGTTTTTGTAATTGATGGTGTGATTGTAGAAAAAGAAGTTTTCCAGAATTTAGATCCTAACAATATTGAAAACATCAACGTCCTGAAAGGAGCTACCGCTTCTGCACTATATGGTTCGAGGGGACGCTACGGAGCTATTTTGATCACTACAAAAAATGCTAAGAAAAAAGGATTTTCTGTAGAATTCTCCCAAAATACAATGATTACGGCAGGATTTACCAATCTTCCGAAAACCCAGACTGAATACGGAAATGGTTCTCATGGTAAATATGAATTCTGGGATGGAGCTGATGGCGGTGTGAATGATGGAGATATGATCTGGGGGCCAAAATTTGTTCCCGGCTTACAGATTGCCCAGTGGAACAGTCCTATCAGAGATAAGGTAACAGGACAGGTTGTTCCGTGGTATGGGGCTGTGACAGGAACTCAATATGATAATAAATCGAGGTATGAAAGAGTTCCTATAGACTGGAAATACCATGATAACTTAAGTACTTTCCTAAAGCCAGCAGTGATCAACAATAATAACTTTGCGATCAGCTATAGAAATAACAAAGACATCTACAGGTTCTCCGGGAACTTCATGAATTATGATGACAGAGTTCCCAATTCCTATCTTCAGAAATATGGAATCAACTTCTCTTCCGAAAATCATCTTGGAGATAAATTGATCTTCGATACAAAGTTCAACTTCAACCAGGCCTTTACTCCTAATATTCCCAATTACGACTACAACCCAAGCGGACATATGTACACTATCCTGATCTGGATGGGAGGTGATGTTGACGGAAATGCTCTGAAAAACCACATGTGGATTCCAGGAAAAGAAGGAAGAGCACAGGCCAACTGGAACTACGCATGGTACAACAACCCATGGTTCGGAGCAGAATACTATAAAAACCAGAACAGAACCAATATCATCAACGCCCAGACAGGGTTGGAATATAAAGCGACTCAGGATCTATCTGTAAAGGGGAAAATATCCCTTGTGGAAAACCACAGCAAAACGGAAGTATTGAGTCCTTACTCCTATTTCAATTACAGTGCTCCAAGAAGTGGAGGTTATATTCTGAGAGATAACAAAACATGGAATCTTAATTATGATGTGCTGGCTACCTACAAGAAAAAAATATCTGATAACTTTGATTTTACGATCAATGCCGGAGGTTCAGCGTTCTATTATAAAAACAACAATAACGAAAGATCTACGGATGGCTTGAAAACTCCTGAAGTATATACATTCGAAAACTCTATAGGAGCGCTTAAAAATTATACTTACCTGAAGGAAAAACTGATTTACAGTGCTTATTCAACCATTGATATCGGGTTATACAATGCTTTCTTCATCAATATTTCAGGACGTAACGACTGGTCTTCTACGCTTCCTAAAGCCAACAGGTCTTACTTCTACCCTTCCGCTTCCATCAGTGCTGTTATTTCAAATCTTGTAAAACTACCTGAGTCTATCAACATGTTGAAACTTTCGGCTTCATGGGCCAAAGTAGCATATGACTTCCAGCCTTACTCGATCAGAAATTACTATTTGAATAACCAGGGAGTTACCTTCAATGGAAATCCTACGTATTATTACCCGACAACTCTGAACGTAGAAAATTCTTTGAAGCCGGAACAGACAAAATCATATGAATTAGGTTTAAGTGCAGGTTTCCTGAATAACAGAATTACTTTGGATGCTACTTATTTCAGAACATTAGATTATAATAATATCCTTCAGTTCCCGGCAGCAGAATCGTCTGGTTTTACATCACAATATGTCAACGGAAATGAGTACACCACCAAAGGATTTGAAGTCTCCCTTGGTCTGGTTCCGGTAAAAACGGCAGATTTCAGTTGGAAAACTTTGATCAACTGGAGTACTTATGAGCAAAAGCTGACTTCTATTTATGATAATATGCCGAACTATAAAAACATTAAGTTGGGCGAAAGAATGGACAGCTATTATGACTATACCTGGCAAAAGTCTCCGGATGGAAAGGTAATCCTTGACGCCAATACAGGAATGCCGACAAGAGCTAATACTCCAAGTAACTTAGGACATTTTAATCCGGACTGGACCTTCGGTTTCAACAACACATTCAAATACAAGAAATTTACTTTAAATATCGGAATCGATGGAAGTATCGGAGGAGTGATGAGGTCGCAGGTTGTTGAAAAGATGTGGTGGGGTGGAAAACATCCAAATTCTGTAGCCTACAGAGATCTTGAGTATGCCAATCCGGGTACTTATTATTTTGTACCGGATGGGGTAAACTATAATCCTGCAACAGGTCTTTACACTCCGCACACCAAGGCAATAAGCTTCCAGGACTGGGCACAGAACTATCCATATCAGGCAAGAGTAACACAGGATGAAAGTGAAGAGTTTGCGAACGTTTTCGACAGAACTTTCGTCAAGCTTAGATCCGTAGTATTAGAATATGACTTCTCTTCATTGCTGAATCCGAAAGGAATGGTAAAAGGGTTCACAGCTAATATTTCTGCTTATAATCTGGCCATGTGGAAAAAATCAAAAAACCTTTATTCTGACCCTGATTTCCAGGCAAAAACAGAGAATGATATTCAGGATCCATCCAGCAGATGGTTTGGAATCGGATTTAATCTTAAGTTCTAATTAAAAAGTACGTCAAGACAATGAAAAATACTATAAACAAAGTGAAAGGGCAAAAAGGTAAAACAGCAATATGGATGATGAAATCTATAGTTGCAGCCGGACTTCTGACATTGGCATCATGTGAAACCAGCCTTGATACCATTAATGAAAACCCTAATGACCAGGCCAGCATCGATCCTAAAAATCTTCTGACTTACGTTGAAAAATATACATTCCAGGTAAACGGAGATAATATGTATGCTTCAAGAATGATGATAGGCACTGATGGTGAGAATGCATATCAGTATATGAAATGGAATGATGCTTCTTTTGAAGTCTATACAAAAGGACTTCTGAATACAGGAAAAATGATGCAGGAAGCAGAGAAAAGAGGAAATAAAAATTATCTGGCTATCGGAAAGTTTTTAAGGGCTTATCATTTCTTCAATATCAGCTTAAAAGTGGGAAGCGCTCCCTATTCTGAAGCAGCAAAAGGCGAATCCGGAATTACACAGCCTAAATATGATACGCAGGAAGCTGTAATGTCCGGAATTTTATCAGAATTGAAAGAAGCAAATGATCTTATTAATACCAATGACAAAATTGAAGGTGACATCGTATACAACGGAGATGCTTTAAAGTGGAAAAAGCTGATCAATTCTTTCCGTCTGAAAATTCTGATCACTTTATCTAAGAAAACAACTGTAGGAAATTATAATATTGCCTCAGAATTTGCTTCTATCGCAGGAAGCCAGTCTTTAATGACTTCCATTGCGGATAATGGTGAGCTTAAGTTTGCTGACGCTGCAGACAGCAGATACACCATGTTTAACAACAGCGGATATGGCTCCAGTTTGTATATGGCAGATTATTTCATCAATATATTCAAAGACAGACATGATCCGCGTTTATTTACTTTTGCGGCACAGACTACCGGGGCTAAAGAAGCCGGAAAAGCCATCACCGATTTTACAGCTTATAACGGAGGAAACCCTACTTCTCCCTATTCTGACAATGCTGCTCTGATCACTGCTAAGAATATCTCTAAAGTAAATGACCGTTTCTATAAAGATCCTACCAATGAGCCTGCTTCTGTACTGAGTTATTCTGAACTTGAATTTATCCTTGCTGAAGCTACTGCAAGAGGCTGGATATCCGGGTCTGCAAAGACACATTATGATAATGCTATCAAAGCAAGTTTCAATTTTTATCAGACCTATGTAAAAAATCCGGGACAATATTTCTCAGGATTTGATGTGAATCAGTATCTGGCAACGCCTTTGGTTGTTTATAATAGTGCTGACCCTCTACAGACACAGCTGGAAAAAATCATGACTCAAAAGTACATGACGATGTTCCATCAGGCACAATGGACTTCTTATTATGATTATTTAAGAACAGGATATCCAAACTATCCTCTGAAAGCTGGAGTTGCTGCACCGTTCAGATTCAGATATCCACAATCTGAGTACAATTATAACAGCACCAACTTAAAAACGGCTCTGGCTGCACAATATGGAGGAAATGATAACATCAACTCCAAACCTTGGTGGTTACAGTAAAAATCTGATTATTTTTATATAAAACAAAGAAATCGCAGGAAAATCATATTAACTTGCGGTTTCTTTCTTATTACGATTGAACATGAACAGAAGAGAATTTTTAGAAAAATCAAGT
>JASLCD010000193.1 GCA_030146295.1 Chryseobacterium sp. | reverse complement strand
TGCCACTGAAGCGCAATCAACCGCTGAACGTATGCTGCAGGAATATTTAAACAGCATGAAATTAATGATACAGGCACAGCGCGATGTGATGCTTTCCTTTATGGGACAGAATCCTCAGGCATTCCCTGCACCGGTATATCATTCACCGGTACAGACTCCTGCTCATCAGCCCATGTCTGCTATTCCGGTTCAGCCTGTTCAGCAGGAAAGACCTGTTGCTGTTGCTGCTGTAAAGCAAGCTCCTTCAAGAGATATCAAATCCTTATTACTTCAGGTGGTGAGTGACAAAACAGGATATCCTCAGGAAATGCTGGGTATGGAAATGGATCTGGAAGCTGACTTAAGCATTGATTCCATTAAAAGAGTAGAAATCATCGGAACACTTCGTAACGAACTGGGAAGTCTGGGTAACGGAAACACCAGTGAAGATACTGTTATGGAGCAATTAGCCGGAATAAAAACCTTAAGTGGTCTTGTTTCATGGCTTTCTGAATTCTCAGGAGCAGAGACTGCTGCCCCAGAAACAAACGGATCACCAGTTGAATCAACACCTTCAAAACCGCAAGCTCAGCCGGCATTTTCTCTTGAAGAACTTCAAAATGCCATTCTGAATATCGTCAGTGAAAAGACAGGATATCCAAAAGAAATGCTGGGTCTTGATCTTGATCTGGAAGCTGATTTGAGTATTGATTCCATTAAGCGTATGGAAATCATCGGTGATCTTAAAACCAAAATCGGTTTTGGTCAAAACCTTGAACAGGCTGATGATGTCATGGAAAAATTAGCAGCGATTAAAACACTTCGTGGTCTGGCAGGCTGGATCAGCGAAATGAATGGTGAAGCCAACGAAACCAGCAGCGAAACTAAGGAAACAAACGTAGCAGAGCCAACTCAGAACGTACTTTCACGTCTCCGTTTTGACATTACTCCTACCGATGCTTCTTTAGTACAAAATACAGAAATATTACAGGGGAAACGTTTTGCGATCACTCAGGATAACAGCAAACATACCTCTGCCATCAGAGAAGCTCTGGAAAAACACGGAGCCATCGTAGAATTGGTAGATACAGAAAAAAATCTTTCAAACGTTGACGGATTAATTATGCTGGATCTGTTCTCAGCAGCTGATAAACCAAGCATTATCGACCATGTAGATCTGATCAAGAAACTGGATTTTGATAAAGTAAAATGGGTATACCTGATCTCAGACATTCCTGCACACCTTCAGGAAATCACAGATGTAAGCGTACTGCGTCATCACCAGGGATATCCGGGACTTTTCAAAAGTCTGGCCAGAGAATTTGACAATACAACCTGCAGACTGATCAGTCTGAGCACACCTCAGGAAGTGGATCAGATTGCAGAAATTACATTAAAGGAAATCCTTACCAATGATAAACCTGCTGAAATCATTTATAAAAACGATCAGAGACATAAAGTAGACATCATCCCTTCCCCACTGTCAACAAGTTTAAATGAAGCCCATATCCAGCTCGATCAGAAATCTGTGGTATTGGTACTTGGAGGCGCACAGGGAATCACAGCCGAATTGGCAAAACACATGTCTCAGGCTTATCCATGCACATACATTCTGGTAGGAAGATCGGCAGACCCGAGAAATGAAGTTTCTGCAAAAGACTTTGAAGGAATGAAGACCAAAGAAGAAATCAGAGGGTTCCTGATCAGATCCGGGCAATTCACATCTCCGGCAGAAATAGAAAAAGAAACGACGAAGATCTTCAAAAACAATCAGATTCTCCGCACCATCCGTGATATGGAAGAACTTGGAAATACCATCATTTACCAATCACTGGATCTTTGTGACGAAGAAGGGCTAAGCAGCCTGATCAGCAATATCTATGAAAAATACGAACGTCTTGATGGAGTAATTCATGGAGCAGGTCTGTTAGAAGATAAATTATTCAAGCAAAAAACGACAAGCTCTTTCGGACGTGTATTTGATACCAAAGTGAAACCCCTTCGTGTATTGGCTGAACAACTTCGTACAGACTGCCAGTTTGTAGTCTTATTCTCAAGCATTGCTTCCGTATATGGTAACAAAGGACAGACAGATTATGCAGCAGCCAACAGTGTACTGGATGACTATGCAAATGCACTAAATAAAAGATTAAAAGGAAAAGTAATCTCTATCAACTGGGGACCATGGAAAGGAGCCGGAATGGTTTCTTCCACCCTTGAATCAGAATACGAACGCAGAGGTATTTCCATGATTCCATTGGATGAAGGGAAAGAAATTTTCCTTAACGAGATCAAATACGGAACTGAAAGCCAGGTGCTGATCATGTCAGGAAATAATTGGTAAATCTCTGGAGAAACTAAGTATGAAAAAAACAGATGTTGCTGTAATTGGCCTATCCTGTGTCTTTCCCGGGGCACAGGATGCCAACACTTTTTGGCAGAATATTGTCAATAAAGTCGATTCTACCGAGCTCGCTCCGGCGGATCGGATAGATCCTGTTCATTTCAGTGATGCTACAAGCCCCGTTGACCGTTTTTACTGTCAGCGTGGAGGGTTTATTCCTGATTATACATTCGATCCTACCGCATTTGGTATTTTGCCATTGGCTGTTGAAGGAACGGAACCCGACCATTTGCTTACCCTTGATCTGGTACAGAAAGCACTGGAAGATGCAGGGATATTTCAGAAGAATATTTCTCTTGAAAAAACGGGAATCATCATCGGTAAAGGAAACTATACCGGTCCGGGAGCTACCCGCGCTATCGAAATTGTAAGAACCGGAGAACAGATCTCTTCATTACTGCAGGAATTGCTGCCTCATGTTTCTTCCTCCGATATTGAAAAAGTAAAACATGCATTTCAGGAGCGTAAAGGCCGTTTTGCAGCAGATACCGCAATGGGATTGATTCCTAATCTTGTTGCTTCACTTGTCGCCAACCGCTTCAATCTGGGAGGTGCTGCATTTACCGTAGATGCCGCTTGTGCCTCTGCACTTATTGCCGTTGACCATGCTGTACAGGAACTTCAGAGAGGTCGTTCCGATATTATGATTGCAGGTGGTGTACACACAGGACAAAATGCTGCTTTCTGGAGTATTTTTGCCCAACTGGGAGCCATGTCCCGTCAGCAGCAGATCAAGCCGTTCAGTAGGGATGCTGATGGTCTTTTGATTGGTGAAGGTTGTGGTTTCGTAGTGTTAAAAAGACTGGAAGATGCTGTTCGTGATCAGGACAAAATCTATGCTGTGATCAAAGGGGTGGGCGTAAGCAGTGACGGTACCGGAACTAGCGTGATGAGCCCATCTGTAAAAGGCCAGTTAAATGCTTTAGAACAGGCATGGATTAATGCTGATTTAGATAAAAACAAAGTGGGATATCTTGAGGCTCATGGCACAGGAACACCACTGGGAGATAAAACAGAACTTCAGACCTTAGCTCAGTTCTTCGGCAAAGAAGAAGCTTCTCCGGTAGCTGGAATCGGATCTGTAAAGTCCAACATCGGACATGCTATGCCCGCTGCAGGAATTGCAGGGCTGATCAAAACCTGTCTGGCATTACACCATGACACTTTGCCACCAACATTATATTGTGAAAACCCAACTGCAGAGATGCAGAACACAAGATTTGAACCTGTACAGGAAGCTAAAAACTGGTCAAAAACCGGACTGCCAAAAGTAGCCGCAGTGAATGCCTTCGGATTTGGAGGAATCAATGCACATGTTGTCCTTGAAGGCTATGATATGCCGAAAAAAGATCAGGTATTGATCTTAGCCAGGCCTACCCATGAAGAACTGCTTTCAGCATTACAAAATAATGAAACCACCATTGGTGAAGGAGATTTCAGAGTAGCCATATTCGATCCGACACCGGCAAGAATAGAAAAAGCAATTAAAATTGTTTCCAAAAATATCATCTGGAAAAACAAGCAGGATATCTGGTACACTTCTACCCCATTATTAAAAGATGGCGGTAAAGTAGCCTTTGTATTTCCTGGCTTAGATGGTCTGGCAAAAGGTGAAGTAGAAACGGTAAGCCGATATTTCGGATTATCAGCCCCTATCGAAACAGAAGGTGAAGGTCTTTTAACCGATGCTTTGAACATCTTCAACAACTGTAGTATCCTTGATAATTCATTGAAAAAACTGGGAATTATTCCTGATATGAATGCAGGACACAGCTTAGGAGAATGGCTCGCAGGGTACTCATCTGAGCTGGCAGAAGCGAATTCTGTAAAAGCTTTAATTGATGTGCTGAATCCTGAAACTTTTGAATTAAAAGATTCCAAATTCATCGCCATAGGAGCCGGAATTGAGGTGATAAAACCTTTTATTGCAGAAATTTCAAACCTTTATGTTTCGAATGACAACTGCCCAAATCAGGTGATTCTTTGTGGAAGCAATGCTGCTTTGGATGAATTGGTTCCTTTGTTAAAAGCAAAACAAATCTTCCATCAGGTATTGCCGTTCCAGTCCGGATTCCACTCTCCTTTTATCGCTGATAAACTGGAGGTGATCCTTGCAGGAATGGAAAAAGCACAGTTCCAGCAGACGAAAATACCATTATGGTCTGCCACCACATTAGAACCTTATCCTGCAGATCAGGCAGCGATCAGAAAACTGAGTGCCGAGCATTTGGTAGAACCTGTTCGTTTCCGTGAACTGACAGACAAATTATATGATGAAGGTGCAAGAGTCTTCATTCAAGTCGGAACTGGCGGTCTGATTGGATTTATTGATGATACGCTGAAAGGAAAAGCATTCAGTACCATTGCGTCCAGCGTTCCGACCCGTACTGCGTTGGCGCAGTTACAACGTGTAGTCGCTTCATTATTTGTAGAAGGTAAAACAATTGCCCTTGACTTTTTGGAGATTCAGAATCATTCGAAAAGAGTATCAGGAAAAGGCATTAAACTGGAATTAGGATCTCCTATTATCCGTAATTTCAAAGAAGTGAAAGCTTTGGCCCAATCTTTTGATACGCCAAAACAATATACAGCAACAGCTTCAGCGATTGCTACAAAATCCGGACATCCACTGGTACAGGCATTTCAGGACAACGTAGCCGATATGATCCGCATGCAGGAAGAAGTATTGACTTTATTCCAGAACCGTCCGGAGATTACAATTCCACGTCCTGCTCAGGTTACTCCTGTCGCACAGCAGTCTGCTCCGAAAGCACCCAAAAGTACAACCTTCTCAAAAGATTTGTATGTCACCCTGGAAAGTCATCCTTACCTGATCGATCACAGTTTATTGAGACAGCCTAAAGGATGGGCTCATGTAGCTGATATGGAGCCGGTAATTCCGATGACCATGATTTTTGAACAGCTGGCAGAAATTGCAGAGGCAGAAATTCCGGGAACGAAGGTTCATAAAATCATGAACGTAAGCGTATTCCAATGGATGAATGTGGCTAAACCTTTCGAAAAAACCGTAAAAGGAGAATGGCGCTCATCAAATCATGCATATCTCGATATTGAAAACTTTGCCAACGCGGAGGTTGTTTTAAAATCTGCTCCTGTTCCGGCACCGTCTTTCAATCTTTCCATCGGTGATCTTCTTCCTATCGAAAGAACGCCTGAAGAAATCTATGATATGCATATGTTCCATGGAGAAAAATATCAGGGAATTACTGAAATTTCAGCTGTTGGAAACAAAGGAATCGTAGGAAAAATAAAAGGAAACGGCGGTAAGGGTTCATTACTGGACAATGCAGGGCAGTTATTCGGACTTTGGCTGCAGCTTACTTTGGTGAAAGACCGTATTGCATTCCCTGTAAAGATCAGAGATATTGAATTCTTCGGCGATATGCATGATCAGGAAGGTATTTTTGAATGTACCTGTATGCTGACCGAGCTTAATGATGAATTTGCCATCGCCGATATCATCCTGAAAAGAGACGGGAAAGTATGGTGTGCCATTACAGGCTGGCAGAACAGAAGACTGGAAATTGATGCCGCTCTATGGAATGTTTCCATGTCACCGCTTCACAACAGACTTTCGGAAGAGATTGCTCCTGAAGTATTCTTCTTCCACCAGGCCTATACCAGAGTCGCTTCATGGGATTTTATCCTGAAAAGATATTTCAACCAGACAGAAAAACAGCACCATCAGCAGCTATTACCCAACAAGAAGAAAAACTGGATGGTAAGCCGTGTGGCCGTGAAAGATGCTGTAAGAAACCTTCTTCGTCAGGAAAAAAATCATGCCTGCTTCCCGATCACCTTTGAAATTCGTTCCGATGAAGTAGGGAAACCTTACCTCATCAGTGATTTTACAGAGGATATTCATATTTCATTGGCTCATAAAGGAAAAGAAGCTGTAGGAATCGCGAGATATGGAAAATCTGTAGGAATCGATATGGAACTGATGGAAGAACGCAGCTCCGGATTCTACGACATGGTATTTACCGACAACGAATTAGCATTATTAAAAGACAGAGATCAGGCAGAATGGACCACCCGTTTCTGGGTCGCCAAGGAAGCATATGGAAAGTTTCTGGGAACAGGACTCAAAGGAAATCCTAAAGCCTTCGAAGTCGAACTTATAAAAGATGATCACCTGTGGATCAACAATATTGAAATCAAAACTATTAAACATAAAAATTATATTATCGGATGGACACTGTAAACGCAACATTAAAAATGAACCACGAAGAACTTTTTATCCTTTTAAAAGGTTTTATTACTGAAGTGATAGGTGCTGAATTTGTAGAAGAGATGGACATTACTCCTGAAAGTTCATTCACCAAAGATCTTGAAATGGACAGCATCGAGATTGTCTCTTTCTCAGAAAAGATCAAAGCGCATTTTGGCGATCAGATCGACTTTACAGGTTGGTTATCATCTATGGATCTTGACCAGCTAATTAATCTTGACCTTAGTATGATCATCAATTATATCTACGAATGCCAATAATCACTGTCAATAACAAACAGGTTCATATACAGGAACTCAACAAAGGAGCCGAACAAACCGTGGTACTCATCCACGGTATGTTCAGTAACCTGTCCATTTATTATTTTAATATCGCCCCTGTGCTGGCCAGGCATTTCCATGTGGTGATGTACGATCTGAAAAGCCACGGTATGAGTGAGCGCTTTTTGGATGGGTACGACCTTGACACCATGTCATCCGATCTGATGGGTTTAATAGATCACCTTCAACTGGAAAAAGTACACCTTGTCGGCTATAGTTTCGGAGGGCTTATTGCTCTGAAAACAGCTTTGGAATATCCTTACCGCGTGAATCAGCTCGTCGTGATGGAAGCTCCGGATCCTGAGGACGAAAAAGCCCGTAACATCATTGATGAATACAGCAAAGAATTTCTTGAGCATTATGTAGCCAATTTTACAGATACCACCAAAGTACAGATGGGGAAAAGACAAATGGAAAAGAACCACCGTATGTATGAATTTCTGTTTAATCAGACCAGCATCAAAGCAGATATGATCAGGGAAAAACATTTCCTGGGTGAAGCCCATTTCAACAGATTGACGGCTCCTACTTTATTGCTTTATGGTGCTGATTCCAACTGCAGACCCACCGGTGAATGGCTGCAATCACAAATCAGCGGATCTGAACTTGAATTAATTCCGGGCGATCACAATATTCCTATCCAGGAACCGAACCTGATTGCAGAAACAATCGCTCAATTTTTATCGAAAATTTTAACACAAAACCATGGCTAAATTTGCATTTATAGTTCCACCATTGACAGGACATGTCAACCCCACTTTAAGCATCGGTGCTACTCTGTTAGAAAGAGGACATGAAGTAGCCTGGATCAGCCTTGACCCTACTTTAGAGGCTAAACTTCCCGAAGGAGGAAAATTACTACTGATCCAATACGATCAGACTGACGAAGAAAAGAAAGAAAGCGAACAATATCTCGATATTATTTCAAAAAAAGTAGTGTATGGCATAGACAGCGTGAAGTTCCTTTATGAAGAGGTTCTTATCCCGCTGAACAGACATTGCTATAATGGAGTTGTTTCTTTACTTACAACATATCAACCTGATTTGATTATTGGGGACCATCAGTTATTTGCAGCTCCGGTTGCAGCGAAAGCTCTTGGAATCCCTTATGCAACTTCCGTTACAGCTCCGGCAGCCATTAAAATCATGAATGAGCTGCCAAAGGTACACGAATGGGAAGTCAACCAAATTATCGATTTACAGAAAGAGCTGGGTTTCCAGGAAGAACGCTCTCTGGCGACTTCAGACCTTTTGACCCTTGTCCTGACTTCCAATTATTTCTTTGGTGAAATGGAAGATCTGCCCTCTCAATACAAATTCACAGGTCCGGTTCTTACCGAAAGACGTGTTTCATGTGAGTTTGACTGGGAGAAGTTAAAAAGCAATGACCGCAAAAAGATCCTGGTAAGCATTGGGACTACCTTCGATCATGATCATAAAAAAGCATTTTTCCAAAAGGTAATTGATGCCTTTAAGGATGAAAATTTAACCGTTGTAGTGGTTTCTGATCCACAGCTTTTCGAGCAGTGGCCTGACAACTTTATGGTCTATCAGCAGGTTCCTCAGCTGGACCTTTTACCTCATCTTGACGGTGTTGTATGCCATGGCGGTCACAATACGGTATCCGAAACCTTATCACACGGTATTCCTTTGGTCGTAATCCCTATTGCTTACGATCAATCCCATGTGGCAGGACGTGTTGTGCGTACAGAAGCTGGTGAACGTCTTAATTTCAATCGATTTAAAGCCAATCACCTGAGAGAAGCTGTGCAACAGATTTTAAATAACCCGGGTTACCGTGAGGCAGCTCAGAAAGTGGGACAGTCTTTTGCTGAAGCAGGAGGTTCAGCTACTGCAGCCACTTTATTGGAAAAGGCTATATCAAAACCTGAAAAGCCGTCTAAATTTTTATTTGTAGTTCCTCCGTTTTTCGGACATGTGAGCCCTACTTTAAGTATTGGTGCCAGTTTAATCGCCCGTGGCCACGAAGTAAAATGGTTCGGAATTACCCCTTTAGACAGTAAACATATTCCTGAAGGAGGTTCTTACTTTTATCCTGAAAAAGATCTTGTTCCCTATCAGGAAGAAATTGCCCGTATTTTAAAGAGACAGGACGACGGACCGGCATGTTCAGGACCTGAAGTGATGAAACTGGCACTGGAGGAAACGTATGTTCCTTTTGCTAAAATGATGATGCCGGGATTAACGAGACTGACTGAAACCTGGATGCCGGATGTGATCGTGAACGACTGTATCACCTTCGGAGGGGCCCTTTTCGCCCACAAACACAATATTCCTTGTGTAACGACAACTCCTGTTCCGCCGGATGTCATGGGAGATACGGAAAAAAGTGCTCCGAAAATCTGGGAATGGCAGCAAAACCTGATCAAAGATCTGCAAAAAGAAGTGGGCATTCATGAGGAAGGAATTTATATCCATTCTCACAAACTGAATATGGTGTTCACATCACAAGCTTTCGCCGGATTTGAAACCGTTCCGTCTCATATGAAATTTGTAGGTCCCGTAAAAGGACGTCCTAACGATGCTCCGTTTGACTGGGATAAATTAAATGCTTCTACCACGCCAAAGATCTTTGTATCATTAGGAACATTGTTGGTAGACATCAGAAAAGCTTTCTTCGAAAAAATCATCGCTGCATTTAAAGATCAGCCTGTAACGGTAATTGCTGCTACGCCACCGGAAATTTTTGAAGAATGGCCGGACAATTTTATTGTGAACAGCTTTGTTCCTCAATCTGCAGTGATGCAGCAAATGGATATGGTGATCTGCCACGGCGGATTCAATACGGTGAACGATACTTTCCGTAACGGGTTGCCTATGTTGATCACACCTATTGCTTACGATCATTTCCACATTGCAAAACTCATCGAGCAGGCAGGCTGCGGAATCAGCATCCGATACAAGAGACTTCGTGTAGATGCCCTTCGTGAAACCGTTTTTGAATTGTTGGAGAATCCAAAATACAGAATTGCTGCTCAGGAGGTAAGAAATACATTTACCCTTGCCGGAGGTAACGATAAAGCCGTAGAACTGTTAGAAAATTTTGTACAGGAACACTCAACACCAGCTTCCGTATAATTATGAAATTGCAATGATTTGTAAACACAAAGGCAGATGAAGACATAGGGATTCATAAGACCTTAAAAAAGATAGATATCAGTATATGAAAAGAAGATTGCTATTTGGTGAACGCATGTTACTGGGAGACGGAACAGAACCTTTTAACGCGGTCATTCCGTTCAGACTGAGAGGTACTTTTACATTAAAAGAGATCCAGCAGGCTTTAACCCAAATTCAAAATAAACACCCCTGGCTGAGAGCATTGATCAGCCATGATGAAAAAAATATTCCGTGGTTCAATGTTCCGGAAAAACCTATTTCTATTCCTGTAAGAATCATCACCAGACAGAGTGAAGACCAATGGCAGGAAGAATCCAGGAGAGAATGGAACACCACCTTTAATTACGAAAAACTACCCCTGATCCGGTTTATCTGGATCAAAGGGGAAGACGTTTCCGACATGCTGTTTGCATTTCACCATTGCCTGTGCGATGGCGGTTCTGCAATGGCCTTTTTGAAAGAGTTTCTCATCGTCCTGGACAATCCGGCTGCGGATATCGGAATAGAAAATCCGATATTGGGAATTCAGGATGTAGTTCCTGCCCATATCCTGAACAGCAGAAGACAAAAACTGAAAGCCAGATTCATCGGAAGACTGGCTGCTACTGCCATCAAATGGCTTCCTGTAAACAAAAAACCGGTTGAAAGACAGAATGATTATCTGATCCACTGGAAACTGGATGAAGAGACAAGTCAGGAAGTCATTGCTTATTGTAAATCTCAGCAGGTTACTGTCAATACATTTTTGAGTGTAGTGCTATTACACGCATTTAAAAAAGTGAGAGGTGAAAAATCCTTCAACAAAGTTTCCTGTCCGGTAGACATCAGACGTTTTGCCAAGCAGATCAAAGAAGATCACATCTTTGCTTTCGGACTGATGATCGTGATTTCTTTGGATGAAAAGTTAAGCTTTACAGAGAATCTCCGTGCTATGCAGAAATCTGTGGAACAAAAAGCATCAAAGCTGGATCCGTATATCACGATGATGGTGATGGAGTCCGGACATGATGCGCTGAAAAGTTTCACCAGGCTGTTAAAGAACGGAAAGTCGTCCAACGACTGTATGTTTTCTAACCTGGGACCTCTTCAGATTCCGCATGAGTATAAAGAGTTTTCAGTAGAAACCATCTTCAGCCCATCAGTAATTGGTCCGCTGGGAAATACCACGACCCTTGTGGTTTCTACTTATCGTGGAAGAATGGATTTTTCCATCATGGGAAGTGAAGGTTATTTACCGTATGCTGAAGTAACCGCCATCCGTGATGAGGTTCTGCGAACGATTCATTCACAAGTTAAACAGACAGCAGTATCATGATCAAAAGACCTTTAATGATGGTGGAAAGGATCATGTATGTAGATCCGGAAACACCTTTAAACTGTATTTATACCGCAAAAATCAAAGGACAGATTTCTGAGGAGGCTTTTAAAACAGCTTTAATCAAAATCCAGCAGAAACATCCTATGCTGAGGGCTATCGTTGATCATAAAGTCGGACGGTATCCCTTTTTTATGGGACAGAAAGATATTGAGCCTATTCCCCTTCGTATTGTGGAAAGAAAGACAGACGATGATTGGTTTAAAGAATCCGAAAAAGGATGGTTTAAACTCTTTGAAGAACCCAAGAAACCATTGGCCGAAGTGGTGTGGGTGAAGGGACAGGATACTTCCGAAATCCTTTGGATCATGCCTCACTGCATTTCAGACGGAACCACCGGAGTGACTTTGATGCGTGAGCTTCTCGGCTTGCTTGATAATCCTTATTCCCCGTTGATTCCTTATGTTGCTTTTGAATCTGTAGATGATTTTCTGCCTTCGGATTTTAATACGGGAATTAAAAAATATAAAGCCAGTCTTTATCTCTTGTTCGCAAGGATATTCTTTTCTATCCAGCGAAAAAGTAACAAGAGAAATCTCGGAAAAAACTACGCCATTCACTGGAAAATGACTCCGGAAGATACAAAGCTTATTACTGAAAAATGTAAAGCCAACGGCATCTCTGTACATGCTTTACTGTGTTCTGCAGTAATGCAGGCCTTCCGTAATATCCAGGGAGACCGTGCCAAAGGTAAAGTGATCAGCCCTGTAGATGTACGTCATTTTATCCCGGAGATCAAAGAGGATCATTTATTTGCTTTCGCCCCAACGGTAGAACTTTCTCTGAAAAAAGACAGCAAAGATGTTCTGGGCAATGCGAAACAGATCAAAAGAGACCTTATTGAGAAAATCAGTAAGCTGGAAGCCCGCGAACTGCTATGGATGGGAGAACGTATGCATCCGATAGTAGAACGCATGATCAGTATGCTGAGGTCCAGCGAAGGCGGACATGATGTAACCTTATCCAATATGGGAAAGGTGAATATCCCGAATGACTACAAAAATTTCAGTCTGGAAACGGTGTTCAGCCCTACCGTGGCTTTCCCATGGCTAAACTCGAACACTTTAGTAACCAGCACCTACAACCAGCAAATGGACTTCACTTTTATGTCCAATGAGAATTTTCTTCCCAAAGAGGAAGCCCATCTGATAAAAGATAAAGCCATCGAGCTATTGACCACCTCTCTATGAAATTTAAAATAAAGCCGCCCAAGCCTAAACCCATCAAAAAAACTACCCTCAAACGCTTCCTCATGAAGCGGACGATCTACTATGTGCTTCCGAACGTATTTTTTAATTTCATTATCGCCTATGCCAGCTTCAAAGAATTGGGCTATACCCATTTTTTCTCGGGCACCCAGAATCTGGCCCGTCTTACCCTGCCAATGGCTATTTTCCTTCCGGTGGTCCTTACCATTGATATCATCAAAAGAGTAACGGATGCCGCCAGCCAGGAGGCTATTGAGTTTGCGGTAGATGAACAGTTGAATATTAAAAAACTCATGACCAGACTGAGCATTTTACACGGTTTGATTACAGGACTATTGGTATTATCTTTACTCTTTATAGGGCAGTACAATTTCTCAAAAGATTATAAACTGGATGCAACAGCAATGGCAGTCGTCGTGGGAACATTGGCAGGAATTCTGTCGGTAATTTTTGTATATCTGCCGGTTTGGAGGTTGAGAAGATGGATGTGCAAAGTGACATCGGTACCTGCAGAGGTAAACCCATGATTTTTGGGTAAAAAACAGTTACAATACTGTATATCATTTAATTAAAATTAAAAAAAGGATAACGATGCCCGGATGATCAGAAGGTCACCGGGCATTTTTATGCATAGGCTGACTTGATTTTTTTCTTTAAAACCAGATATTTGGTAAATTTTTTATATTTATATGGAAAATTTACAAGAATTTTTCTTGGACAGAATGACTAACAATGTATGTACAAAATAACGGATCAGTTAAAAAATATAGGATTCAGTATCAATCGTTTAGATTTTATTATTAAGAGAAATAATAACAGAAGAGAATTCAACACACTAGAATATTTTTGTATTTATATCGTTCTTGAAGACATTCAGTTAACGGTAGAAAATATTCCATACCCATTGAAAAAGGGAAATATTGCCTTCGTAGGTCCGCAAAAGAAAATAGTTTTTGGGGAAACCAAAAGGTCCGATGTTTATTCAATTGCTTTTTCATCCAGTTTTTATGAAAGGTCAAACAAAGACAGCCTTTTTATCAATTCACAGCTTTTTTACAATTATAATTCTGAAATATTTACAGCTCCGTTCATCAATATTGAACAGATGAGGGTCATATTTCTGGAGCGGATGGAAAGCTTCCGGAATAAGGATGAAAGTCTCTACATAGCTGCTGCCCACAATGCAATAGAAAGGCTGATGCTGGACGCATTTTTACATATTCCCACGGAAGAAATCAAAAAAGATATTAAATTCGACTACATGTATTATGTAAACCGGTTCAAGGTCCTGCTGCAAAGAGACTACAAAAAAGCGAAGAAGGTTGCCTACTATGCAGGAGAACTCAATATCTCATCAAGAAAACTGACAGAGATGACTGAGTATGTATTGGGAAAAACAGCCAAACATATCATCATCGAAAAACTGATTACAGAATGCAAAAAAGCATTGGCTTTTTCAAATTCCACCATTTCTGAAATATCTTATGATCTGGGTTTCAGCAATGAAGGAAACTTTACAAATTTCATAAAAAAACATACCGGAAAAAGTCCCTCAGAAATGAAATAATTTGTATATTTACATAAGTAACCTTTTGGGGAAAAATTCAGGTTATATGTTTGCAAAATACATTTTAATCATTTTATTTTGTTTTGCTTTTACAAAATCCTATGCACAGACAGCAGACGGTTTAAGACTTAATGTAAGGCTTTATCCGGTACAGATGCTCGCTATTGGTGCAGGATTTTCGGACGATGAAAATGAGTCTTTTTCACAGGAGATTCAGTCGGTAACGATTTCAAGTCCTTCAGGGTTTCAGCTGAATGCACATTATGATGAATATCGTAATATGATCAGTACTCCGGAAAGCAGAAGTGAGAGATCTGATGAATATCGTCTTATCAACTATCACAAAGGAGTGGTTGAAAAGAGATATATGATCAATAATGAGATGCAAAACGCAATAAAAAATCTAGGTACTGACAGGACTGATGAACCTAATTTTTTGGTATTAACTCTAATTTCCCAATAAAAAAATAAGGAAAGCTAAAAAAATTATTATTCAATGCATAGTAATTTTACAATTAATTTATTTTCAATACGGTAATCATAATTACTATTTTAAATTAATAAAGCATTCCTTTTATTTTATGGCAATAATATTATTGCTTAAACTGCACTTTTTATGATTCATATCATAAAAAGCATTACCTGCTGATCATAAGTTTCCTTGTAAAAATTCACAAATAATAAGTATTTTTTCACAAAGGTGCTGATGTTCTTTGTATTTACCTTTGCAACCGCAATTTTAAAAATTAATTAATACAAAAAACGTCATTAACCTTATGAAAAATTTTATCTTAGCATCTTTTGCTATCCTTGGATTCTCAACATTACAAGCACAAAATGTAACGCTGAATGTAAGACTGAAGCCAATCCAGACTCTTGTTGTTAACAACGCTCAAAAAATCGTTAATTTAGACTACATCACTAAAGATGACTATGCTGACGGTGTATCTTCTCTTAACGCAGATCACTTAAGCATTTACAGCACTGGAGGATTCCAGGTAAAAGTAAAAGGTGGTAACGATGTATTACAGCAGGGAGGTAAAAACATCCAGGCTAACACGATCCAGATTATTGCAAGCGCAGGCTCTGAAGCTGTAAACGGTGCTCAATATGCTCAGAATGTACATTTATCAGCTAACGAAGCTACTTTGGTAACTTCTTCTGCCGGAGGGGTAGACAAAAAAATCAATATTGAATATAAAGGTGCAGGAGCGAATACTTACCTGGATAACTATATCGCGGGACAAGATCCAACAGTATATACTACTCAGCTGACGTATACGATTATTTCTCAATAATAGCTATCATTATGTAATGATAAAGTGTTGTACCTACCCCAGCACTTTATCAACATTTAAAAACTAATCTCCGTCATGAGCAGACTCTCTCTTTTCCTTTTCAGTCTTCTTTTCCTATCATCTTTTCATGGATACGCACAAACAGGAGTTTCGGTTTCACCGCCAAGACTGTATTTTGAATCGGGAAACGGAAACAGCAATACCCAGACAATAACGGTAACGAATGTAAGTGCCAAGAACTCTCTGGACCTCGCTGTAAGTTTAGGTGATTGGGAATATGACGGCAAAGGTGAGAATGTAACGTATCCCGCCAATACCCTTCCCACTTCATGTGCAAGTTGGGTTTCTGTAAAAAAGGAAGACAATTACTTTACCCTGGCTCCCGGAGAAAAAAAAGATATTGAGGTCACCATTACGGTTCCGAATGCGCTTTCAGACCAACTGGCTGCTCATACCGCAGTTTTGTATGTAAGCCAGATGAATCCGGTAGATGATGTGGACCATAAAGGCGCCAACATCAAAGTGAGTATCCGCTCAGGAATCAAATTATTCCACAAGCTGCCTGCCGCCAAAACTAAAAAACTTGAAATCCAGAATCTGGTATACGGAAAAACGACCAATACCATCAACCTATTTTTTGACAATCAGGGCGATATATGGGGTGATGGAAAAATTTTCACTGACTTTGTGAATACCCAAACCGGAAAAAAAGTAGCACTGGATCCCATTATCTTTTACACGATGCCCGGAAACAAAAGAGAGATGAATATCCCTCTTCCGGCAAGCCTTGAAAAAGGAAAGTATACCGCCTCTGTAATGATTGATTACGGAGACAACAACAATCTGGAATTAGGAGAATTAAGTTTCAGCTATGAATAGTAAAAAATTCTTCTATTTCTTTCTGTTGGTTTCCCTGAACTGCTTCTCACAGGTCAATTACAACTCATGGGTGAACAGTTACCTACAAATTAATTCCTACAGCGGAAATACCAATCCGGATGCTTATACCTTTACTCTGGCTGGTAATGGAGCGTTTAATATTCCTTACTGGAAAATATCCATGAGGCTGAAACAGCCTATCACTTCTACTGACGGAAATTATACGATGCCTGCCAACAAAATATCATTTCAGCCGGTTTCCACTTCAGGACAGGCTTATCCGGGACCTGTGCCCACGATTCCTCAGATCGGAATGCCGTTAAATACTTTTCTTCAGGCCAACCAGGAAGTCTTTTTAATTCCACAGTCCAATGCAGCGTTGTACAATCAGCCACCACAGCCCAACGGCTATTATAACCTACAGGTAAAATACAGTCTCACCGTTATGGGAGGATCTTATCTGGGAAGCTATCCTTCCTGGACCCGATTTAACGCTCCGGTACAGTTTACAGCGTATGACCAGTACAACAATATTATTGGCAGAGGGGATCACATTTTTCAGTTCCAGATTGGGCCACTCAGCGGAAGTCCGACAGATGTACCCGAAATGTCGCTTCAGTTTTCTGCAAAAGCGGTCAACGGATCACTGGAATTCAAAAGCATGTCAGACTATGTCAACGGAGTGAGTGTGATCTATTCCAATGGACTGATTGTAAAAAGCAATACCAATTACCAGATCAAATTACGTTCTCTTCAGGGGCAGTTCAGCTCTCCAGCCGGAAACTTCATTCCTTTAGAAACCGTAAGACTGAATCTCACTCCTGTTTCGGGAAACACCGGCAATGTATATCCTATTTTACTGAGTGCTTCTCCCCAGCTTATTGCTACAGGAGGCTCCACCGGAAATTCCAGCCTGTATTATGATATCAGATATTCCACCAAAGCCAATGATGAAAGACTGATTAATGCCAAATCGGAAGAATATTCCACGACCCTTCAATACGAGATTATCCCCCAATAACCATGCTTCAAGACCTGTTCAAAAAAATCTTTTTCATTTTTTTGATTTCATTTCAGATATGGATTCCGGCACAAAGCAGTTCCGGAATAAGTCTTGATATCCGTAATGAGTCCAGAACAGATAAAGCAGGGATACTGGACCTGATCGCTGTCCTGAAAAATGAAGGAACACATGATTTCAAAGGAAAAATAAACATTACCATTCCTCAAGGTTTCAGAAATATTTCCGGAAACAGTCTTCAGGTCGAAATGAAATCCGGAGAACAGCTTTTCTTACCTGTAAAGATCGTGGTCAGCAACAATGCTGTTTCGGGGGAAGCTCATCTCTCTTTCAGGCTTCTGGACCAGCAGAATACAATGACTGCAGAGAAAGAAATGCTGTACACCGTAACGGAAAATAATGCCATGCGTATCACCGCAGAAAATCCGATGATCTATGTGAATAATACTACAGATTCCGTAGAAGTGAGAGCAAGGGTTTCCAATCTGGGGAACAGGAAACAGAATGTAACCGTTGTGTTTAAAATTCCGGAAGCTGAGCAGGGAAATGCCTTTATAGAGAAAAAAGGAAGTATAGACGTTCAGAAGGATTCGGTGTTTATATTCCGTTTTCTGCCCTCCAGAATCAGATCCCGCAGCACTCAGCTTTCCGTTAATATTGCAGGCTTCAGAGAGCCGGACAGAGAAATATTCGGTAATACCAGTGTTTCCGTACAGAATGTCTCTTCAGTGCAGCGCTATGAGGATATGGAGTCTACTGCTTTTTCCAACTTTACCAAGAATACCATCACCGCAAGTTACAGACATGCCGGAGAAAACCTGGACATGTATCAATTGGTAGGTTCCGGAGGTTTCAATCTTCCGTCAGGATATATTTTTATGCGGGGAAATATCTATACGATGACGAATCAGAGAGATCCTATTGTCAACAACACGTATCTTACCTATCACAGAGAAAACAGCGAATTCACGATCGGAAACATCAATAAACTACTGGAACTCTCTATGTTCGGAAGAGGACTGGAGTATGCCTACACTTCTCCGGATAAAGACAAAAAAATTGAAGCGGGCTTTGTAGACCAAACCTACAGCCTGATCGAAAGAAATTCATTTCTGAAATACGGGTATGGATTTTATACCAGAGGAACTATCGGAGCACAAAATGCCTCCCGCAATTTCTCCGGAACGTATATTTTCAGAGATGATCCTTATGAAAAAGCCAGACATCATGTAGCGGGAACAGATCTTCAGTATGCCTTCGGCAAAGACTGGAAGACCAATACCAAAGTCTATGGCGGACTGAGTTTCTACGAAAATAACCAGCCCACCAAGCCTTCATTAGCTTTGGAATCCCAATATTCGGGAATAATCAAAAAGGTCAATCTGAACGGAAATTATTTCTACAGCACAGATTATTATCCCGGAAACAGAAGGGGAATTTTACAGATTCAGCAGAATTTCTCTACCATGATTTTCAAAGACCATTATGTGTATGCCAACATTATGGCTTCCCATTTTTCGCCTAAGTTCTACTTTTACGACAACACCCTGAATTCAAGCAACATTAGACTGGATACAGGAATTAATTTTCCTAAAAGAGGGAATTTCGGAATGGGACTTGGCTATCAGTACCAGGAAGAAAATTCCAATTCTTATAATAACTTTTTCAATGCCCAGCCTTATGAGAATACCAAACAGCTGAAAGCACAACGTTTTACAGAATATCTTACCTGGCTGAGTCCTGATAAGCAACATTCCTCTATCCTCAGCATGGAAACAGGACTGGTTCAATATCCGGACCAAGACAAACAGCAGTTCCAGATGAAAATAAACGGAACCTACAGCTATAAATGGCTTACCGTGAACGGGATCTATCAGCATGGAAGTTATTTTCTTTCCGAATATGCTTTTGCAAAAATGATGAATCAGAGCACTCCTTACAAAAAGCTTTCCCTTTCTGCTTTTGTGAATAAAAATTTCTTTGACAA
The DNA here is from genome assembly GCA_030146295.1 of Chryseobacterium sp. Taxonomy (GTDB): domain Bacteria; phylum Bacteroidota; class Bacteroidia; order Flavobacteriales; family Weeksellaceae; genus Chryseobacterium. The sequence goes on along the minus strand of JASLCD010000193.1, from coordinate 10,737 downwards.
TAAACTGAATGTAACCTCAGGGGTTTCTTATACGGATGATGTTCTGTACGGAAAATCACCTTCCGGTTTTATGAACCTGAAGTATTCAAGGGAAAAGTACGCCCTGTATCTGAACTCTTCCTACTTCAGTTATACTGCAGGAAGCTTCACCAATAATCTGTTGACCGTGGAAGCCGGTGTAACCGTCAACCTTAGAAACAGTACGTTAGACCCTGGTAAAAAAGGCGACATCAAAGCCTTTGTCTATTATGACCTGAACGAAAACAATATCTATGATGAGGGCGACCAAGAAGCGGCAGGCTATCTCATTATGCTCAACAATATTTCATTTAAAACCGACCCCTCAGGTTCTATCAGCTACCGTTCTATCCCTTATGGAAAGTATGCCCTGAGACAGGTGATCCAGCAAGGCTGGTATTATGATGAAACCGAATTTACCGTAGACAAGCACCACTACTCTTTTGAGATCCCTCTCCATCAAAACGGAACGACTCAGGGAAAAATAACCTATGATTTTGATTCCAAAACAGCAGTAGATTTCACGCCCAAAGTCGGAGGGGTCCTCTTCAATATTTACCGCAACGAACAGTTAATACATCATATCATCACCGATGATAACGGGGAATTTGCCTCCTTCCTGCCTTCCGGAAATTACAGGATTGAGTTGAACAAAAACTCTCTGCCTTCCAACACCTATTGCGAACGCTCTACCGACACTTTCAAAGTGGAAGCCGGGAAAATAGTACAACTGGAGCCTTTTGTGATTAAGGTAAGGGAGAAGGTGATTAGGGTGAAGAAGTTTGGGAGTTAAATACTGACATATCTTACCGATTGAAGAGACTAGTTTGTTGGAAGATATCAACTTTCTCATAGATAAAAAATATCTCAAATAAAATCAGTTAACTAATATCTAAAAAAATGGGCTTTGTTTTAGTAAATGGGTTGTTTACAAAAAAATTATATATTTGTAAACAACCATTAAAAACTAAAATCATGTTGACAAATAGATCTCATAAAACTACTGTATAGATTTACTTAAATCTTTAGCTCAATATTTGATATCACAAAATATTGAAAACTCCATTAAGTACTTACGGTTTTCCGTAATGATTACAGAATAAAACTTCATAATATTGCTATCAATAATTGATATATTATAATCTTGTTTATATTCAAATGAGTATAAACCGATTAACTATCATTTTATGTAATTTTTATTTTGTATATTTTTGCAATTACTAATAATTTCAAAATAGTAAATTAAATTAATGTCCGACAAAAAAATTAAAGCTGTTGATTTCTTCTGCTCCGGGGGTGGAATGAGTTGTGGTATGCAACAAGCAGGAATTGAAATAATAGCAGGAATTGATCACGATATTTCTTGTAAAGAAACCTATGAAGCCAATATTAAAGGTGCAGAGTTTATTCATGCTGATGTATTTGAACTAAAAGAAGAAATTCTTGAAGATACATTAAAACTTAAAAAAAATGATGATAATCTATTACTAATAGGCTGCAGTCCTTGCCAATTTTGGAGTATTATCAATACTGATAAGAAAAAGTCTAACAAGTCAAAAGATTTACTAAAAGAATTCAGACGTTTTGTAGAATATTTTAACCCTGGTCATGTAGTCGTTGAAAATGTACCTGGGGTTTTAAAACGACAACACGAAAGTGGTTTGGAAAATTTTATAGTTTGGCTTCGTGCAAATGGATATGCAGTTCATGCAAATATTCATGAGGTAAGCAATTATGGAGTACCACAACATCGTAAAAGATTTACTCTAATCGCAAATAGATTAAGTAATAAAGAACTTGAACCCATAGTTCTAAATACAAAGAAAGTTACTGTCAGAGATGTTTTAGGTGAACATAATGGTTTTCCAAAGGTAAGCAATGGACATAAAGATAAATCTGAATTTATGCATTCGGTTGCAGGATTAAGTGAGCTTAACCTTGAAAGACTTAGTTTGACTCCACATGATGGAGGAACTAGGTTGGCTTATGTTTATGACAAAAGACTAGCCGCACCTTGTCATTATAAAAAAATAAATGGATTTAAAGATATTTATGGTAGAATGTATTGGGATAAACCCTCTCCAACAATAACTACAAAATTTTTCAGCTTTTCTAATGGTAGATTTGCTCATCCTGAAGAAGATCGTGCTATATCTTTGAGAGAAGGGGCTACTCTTCAGTCCTTTCCAAAAACTTATAAATTTATTGGTAATAGTACTGAAAGTATTGCAAGAATGATTGGTAATGCAGTGCCACCAACTTATGCAAAAGCTATTGGAAAAGCAATAATTCAAAATTATATCAATGGCAAAATTTAAAACAAGAGCTAGAGCACTAGATTTATTAGGAAGACAGCAGATAGCAGGTATTCCAACAGCTATTAATGAGCTTATAAAGAATGCTCATGATGCTTATGCTGATACATTTGATATAGATTTTATACGTAAAGAAAATTTACTTATTTTAAGGGATGATGGCCTAGGAATGACCAGAGATGAATTTGAATCCAGATGGCTTACTATTGGCACAGAGAGTAAATTTATTAATTCAAAAACCTCTCTTCCTCCTACTGATAATTCTAAGCCATCTAGGCCAATCATGGGAGAGAAGGGTATAGGTAGACTTGCAATTGCTTCAATAGGCAAGCAAGTTTTAATTATCACTAAGGCAAAAAATAGAAAAGAAGAACACAAAATTGTAGTAATCTTAATTAATTGGGAAATATTTGAATTAGCAGGGATTAATCTTGAAGATATAGTAATACCTATCAGAGAACTTGATGTATTACCAAATGAAGATGAAATCAATGAATTAAAACAAGAAGTCCAAGAATCCCTTGAGGATCTTTTAGACAAAAAAATTATTTCGGGAAGAGACTTTTCCAAGATTTCTGAAACAGTTAACTCTTTACAAATTAGCCCTAAGGATTTAAATGAAAAATTAATTGGTAATTTTAATATTGAACAATCCAACAAGGGTGGAACTTTCTTTTACATATCTCCTGTTAGCGAAAATTTATTATTCGATATTGACGGCGATAAAGGTTCCAAGGATGCAACAAAAATAGAAAAAATGTTGATTGGTTTCCATAATACTATGACACCTAATCATCCAAAACCAATTATAGATATTAATTTCAGGGATTATAGAGGTGATGATAATACATATATTAATCTAATTGATAAAGAACAGTTTTTTACACCTGACGAATTCGAATTAGCGGATCACCATTTTAAAGGAAAATTTGATGAATTTGGTCAATTTAAAGGAGATGTTCAAATATATCGTGAAAAGCGTTTTGACCATATAGTAAATTGGTCGGGCAACAATTTTAAGCCAACTGATTGTGGGAGTTTTGAAATCAATCTTGCTTATATTCAAGGGCAACTTAAGGATTCCGTAGTTGATTTCGACCACTGGAATAGACTAACTTCAAAAGCTGACAAATTTGGAGGGCTTTATATTTACAAAGATAATATAAGAGTTCTTCCTTATGGTGATTCTGATTATGATTTTCTCGATATTGAAAAAAATCGATCTAAAAGAGCATCTACATACTTCTTTTCGTATAGGAGAATGTTTGGAACAATAAATATTACTCACCTAGGTAATTCTAAACTTGTTGAAAAAGCAGGGAGAGAAGGATTTATTGAAAACAAGGCATATAGACAATTACAAGCTGTTTTAAAGAATTTTTTCATACAGCTAGCAGCAGATTTTTTTGATGAGAAGAGCAAAACCCCTCAATCAGAATTTTATAATGAAAAAAAAGGTGAACGTAATAATATTTACAAAGCTCTTGAAAGACGAGATAAATTAGCTAAGGGAAAAAAAGAAATTTTCATAAAGACATTGAATTTGTTTTTTAGCAAATTAAATGAAAATAAGTATGAAATAGATATTAACAATATACTTAATGAATCTCATAATCAACTTAATACGACAATACACATTAAGGATTTAGAAGAAGCAAGTCAAAAAATAATTGATATTGAGTTTGAAACAAGACAAAAATTATCAGATTATAAAAGAAGTATTACCGTTGCAAGTCCAAAGGGATTTACTATTTCTAAAAGTGTTAGAATTGATTTTGACACTTATTTAACTGAATACAAAATACTTGAAGAAACTTTATTTAAGAATGCTCTAATAGAAGTAGACATGATAGTTTACAATTATAGTGAGAAATTAAATATAGAAATAAGTAAAAGAAAACGTTTAGAACAATCTGTTGAATTTATTTCTACTGAAGCTGTAAAAGCCAACACTAAGAAACGACTAGAAACAAATGAAATTGTTAAAGATGTTTCACATAAAATAAAAGAAGTAACAGGACAACTGATGCTTGATTTAGATTATCAAATTCGATCTGTAAAGGATCAATTTAAGAATTTAAGTGTGAATGATTCTGATGATTTTGATCTAGTAGAGGAAAGAAAGAAAATGGAAGATGAAATTGAAGCGATAAGTCAGAGAAACACATACATAATGGATCGTATTATTCGACAGTTTCAAAGCTTTTACCTTGATAAAGACATCGATAATAATGTAATTACAAACGACCAAATTTCGGATGCTCTAGCAGAAGAATTAGATGATTTAAGAGAACGTGTACAAGCAGATATTGAATTAAGCCAGTTAGGTTTAGCGGTGGGAATATTACATCACGAATTTAGTAGCACTGTTAAATCTATTAGGAGCAGTATTAAAGATTTAAAAGCATGGTCTGATGTAAATGAGCAGTTGGAAGGAGTTTACAGTAACATCAAAATAAGTTTTGAACATTTGGATGGTTATTTAAATCTCTTCACCCCTTTAAATAGGCGTTTAAATAGAAGAAGAGAAGATATTGGCTTGTTGGAGATTAAAACTTTTCTTATTGATTTATTTAAGTCTCGCTTCGAACGTCATAATATTCAATTTAAGCATACAAAAGCTTTTGCAAGCCATAAACTATATGGTTTTCGTTCTACTTTTTATCCAGTATTTGTTAATCTTATTGATAATGCTATCTATTGGTTAAATCAAAGCAATGTAGAAGATAAGATTATAAGATTACATGCTGATGATACAGGAGTTTATATATCTAATAATGGAATCGAAATCAATATTCAGGATCAAAACAGAATATTTATTATGGGATTTTCTCGTAAAAGTAATGGTAGAGGAATGGGATTGAGTATAAGTCAGGAGGTTCTCAATGCTGAAAACTACAATCTATCTGTGGTTTCTCCTCGAGAGAAAAGTACAGTTACTTTTAAAATAACACGAATTCAAACACAAGATAATGACTAATACCTTTTTTGAAAAATCAAAAGAAATAGCTAACGATTATATCCAAAATATAGTATTCTTAGATGATAGAGCTTATAAAATTAAAGATGAAGCAAAACCAAATAATGATCTGGATGTAGCAAAAATTTCAAAACATTTCGCAAAAGAAAAGAAAATATGTGCAGTCTACCAACCTGAATCAGAGCAAGATATCGAATATTTTAAAGCTATTTCAAATAAATCTGATGTAATTGTATTAGATTGGGAAATAAATTTTCCTAAAGATTTAAAACCTGGAACGGAAGACGAAGATGATGAAGATGAACCAAGAGGAGTTTATACAAAGTCCATTATTCAATCATCACTATTTGAAGATGGGCAAACTAATAAATCATTAAAAATGATTTTAGTATATACTGGTGATTATACAATTCTAAAAGATATTCTGCATGAAATTTATCGTGAAGTGTTTGATTCAAGTGAAAATTATACTTTAGATGAGGAAAATTTATCAATCAAATCTGCAGAATTTAAAATTTTAGTTAGGTCTAAAAAAATTGAAATTAATAATGAATCTAACAAGGCATATGAAAAGCAAATGGTTAATTATGAAGATTTACCTAAATTCATAATTGAAGAATTTACTAAGATGACCTCGGGTCTGTTACCAAACTTTGCATTACTTTCTTTAAGTACACTAAGAAAAAACTCAAGTAAAATACTTGGACTTTTTTCCAAAGAAATGGATAGTGCCTATATGGCACATAAAGCTACAATCCCAAAACAGGAAGACTCTGAGGAATTGTTAGTAGAACTGTTTGGTGATAGTGTAAAAGATTTATTGTTTTATTCTAATATCAATGGCTTTGTAAAAGACAAATTAGTCGATTCATGGATAGAAGGAAATATTCTTGAAGAAGAATACATCATTGGGCAAAAAAAATTAACCAGATCAGTTACTCTACTTAAAGAATTGGTTTTTTCCCCTGAAGAGAATGTAGAAGAAAGATTTAATAGTGTTTTAGGGGAGGCTCTTTCGAAAAATGAAAAGAAAGGAATTTTAAATAATTGTACAGTCTTATTTATTAATGATATTAACCATGCCAATACAGAAAATTCTAATAAAAGATTTTCAAAGCTAGCCCATCATAAAAGTCTTTTTTTACCAAAAAATATAGAGCCAAAACTCACACTAGGTTCTTTACTAAAAAGTACAAAATATGATACTTATTATATTTGTATACAACAAAAGTGTGACAGTGTAAGAATTCCCAAAGATGCAGAAAGAAAATTTTTATTCATACCGTTAAAAGTGTCAACTGATAAGTTTGATATACTAACTCCAGATGGTATTAAATTAAAAAGATTCAAGGATTCATTTTCAATTAGAACAATTAAATTTATTTGTTCCAATGATTATGGAATGGTGATAGCTCAAGAAAATGAAAATGGAGAATATGTTTTTCAACAAAAATATGACACATCTGATGATGAGCACTTTATTTGGGTACTTGACTTAAAAGATTTGCATTCGCAGCGTATAATCATTGATTATACTTCACAATTATCAAGAGTTGGCCTTAATGAGTCAGAGTGGCATAGAAAACAGTTAAGTTAGCAATAATTAAACATTCCAAATCTTATTTGAAGTATTATTTAGGAAGAAAAAACTAATATATGAGTGAAAACAAATTATCAATGAAATTTGAGGCTAATACTATCCAGCATCTTGGTGTTAAAATGTATTCAACAATGCCTCCTGCTCTAGCAGAATTAATTGCAAATGCATATGATGCGTGTGCAACTGAAGTTCATATAAAGCTATATGATAAAGAAGAAAAAAAAGTCATTGTGCAAGATGATGGCACAGGGATGTCTTTTGATGAAGTAAACAATTATTTCCTCAGAATAGGACGAAATAGACGTGAAGAAAATCAAGAATCTCAGTGTGGAAGAATTCCAACCGGAAAAAAAGGGCTTGGTAAATTAGCTCTTTTTGGCATCGGTGATAAGATAGCAATATCTACTTCCAAAGAAAAAGAAATTGTAAATTTTGACCTTGACTGGAATGAGATATTAGATACAACAGGTAAAGATTATGAACCTACTTTTCAAATACTAGAAAATTCTGATGAGAACAGTGGAACCACAATTACGTTAACTGATCTACGAAGAAAAACAGGTTTCCCAATAGAAGATTACGCTGATAATATTGCTAAATTATTTGATTTTAAAGATGACTTTATTATATATATATCACTAAATGATAGAGAACCTATTAAAATAGATAATAAAACAAAATATCAAAATATCGATGCTGAGTTTAAGTGGGATTTTCAAGATATTGTGAATATTAATGATAATGAATATGATGAGAAAAAAGAAATTAAAGGATCAGTTATTACTACTGAAAAACCTTTGAAAGCAAATTTACGAGGTATAACACTCTTTGCAAATGGTAGAATGGTTAATATACCTGAATTTTTTGGGCCATCCGAATCCAGCCATTTTTATTCATATGCAACTGGATGGTTAAATATTGATTTTATTGATAATTGGGAAGAAGATGTAATCTCAACCAATAGGCAATCCATTGACTGGGAAAACTCAAAAACTTCTGAATTACGTGATTATTTGGCTTCTTGCTTATCTATAATTGAGAGAAAATGGCGTGAATCACGCAAAGAAAAAAAGCAGAATGCAATTAGTGAAAAAGTTAACCTTAATGTAGGACAGTGGATTGAAAAACTACCTGAGAATGCAAAAGGTCAAATAGAAAACATTGTTAATCTATTAGATGAAACTCCAGAATTATCAGAAAATACTCAACAAAGAGTTATTCACATCATACATAACCTAGTGCCAGAATATGCAAATTTACATTGGAGATATCTTCATCCAGAAATTAGAAACGCAGCACAAGCAGATTATATTAGAAATGATTTTTATAGAGCGTTTATTGAAGCGGTTAAAAGATATATAAATTCAGTAAGAACAAAATCAAAAAGTACAAACATATCTGATCATGGCATGATGGGTTCTGAATTTGGTTTAGGAAAAGTTTTACAAGTAGCTGCTAAATTTAATAAACCTGATGGCTCTAAATTTCATTCGGACACCTACAAATGTATTGAAGATGGACAAAAATATTTATCTATGGGAATAGTAACTGGTGCTAGAAATCCTATTTCTCATGAAGAAATTGGTGATTTGCGAGACTCTGGGCTTTTTACAGAAAAGGATTGTTTAGATATGCTTAGTTTACTATCTCACCTATTTAAAAGATTGGAAGACGCTGACCCTGTTCCATAATTAAGTCCATCTACAGAAGAACAAATCAAACACCTTGTATGTAAATGATTTAGCTAGCTTCTTTAGCTATTTTAAATTAGATATAACAGTAATATCTTTACAAAAAAAGTAGAAAGTTTCTCATTCTAAAGGAGTGTAATGAGAAACTTTCACTAATATTTATATAATTTTTCTATTTTTGAATCACAAATAACAATTAATAATAGCTGTTTGAACTGAGTCCAACCATAATATAGAATAACCATTTCATAACGGATTGATTTTAATCAAATTAATTAATATTGAAAGAGATTCCATCTAGAAAGTAAAGCTTCTTTCGAAAGTGCTTTTTTTCCAATTATTATTTTTTGATTTTCAAATGTTTTATACTCTGTATCTAATAAAGTATCTGAAATAGTAAGTGTAAGTGTATAGGGATTTATACTAATAAGATTAAGATCAAACAAGGTATGTATATCCGCTCTAAGCAAAAGGCCATTCTCTGGATGATTGTCATTTATTCCACGATAAGGATTAATATGTGCAGCTTCAAGAATATCAATTATTTTACATCCGGTCACAATACATGTGTTATTGTATCTTTTTAGTAGTTTATTTCTAAAATCTTGCTGTCCTCTACGAAGTTTTATAGCACGTAATACACTATCTCTTTCATCTTTATTATTATTTATATAAGGCTCATCAGTATCTTTTATATAGCCCTCTTCTTTCTCTAATGTTGGATAAGAATTTAATAGCTTTGCTTTAATATGAATAAACAACTCTATAACAGCTGGATTCAGTCGTTGCATAGACATATTTTGATTATAGCCATTCATATAAAAAGGACGAAGTAATTTAAGAGTATGATCTTTATTATTATTTGCAATAAAAGATGTAAAGAAAGCTGTATACTTATCAACATCCCTTAATTCCTCAATTGGAATTTCAAACTCATGCCCTCTATTACAGCGGTATTTAGGTCTTTTTGTTTTACGTGTATCTATAGTTGTTCCTTGGCACTTTGGACAACGCCGGATTGTCTTTGTACTAGGTGAAATATTAATGTGTCCTATTGTTGCAAAACCTAGTATCTTTTCCTTATCTATCAAAATCACAAAATCATCAGAACTAATTTGTTTTGAGTTAGGAACGAGGCTGTCATAATTATAGTACTCTTCTAATTTATCATTATAGCTATCAATAGTTTGAAAAGAACGATCTTTATCCTCAATAATCGTTTTCAGTACCCAATACCTTTTCGAATCCTCAAAAATTTCGTCTTTCAACATATATGATTCAAATAATTCTTAAATTGTAATTAATTATACAAATATAGTAATGTCTGACATCTTTTCATCTGAAAAACGTTCCGAAATAATGTCCAAGATTTCTGGAAAAGAAACAAAGCCGGAAATTTTGGTAAGAAAATATTTATTTGCCAATGGATTTAGATTTAGAAAAAATGATAAACGTTTTCCAGGAAAACCTGATATTGTTCTTCCAAAATATAAAACTATTGTTTTTATAAACGGATGTTTTTGGCATGGGCATAAGAACTGTAAAAAAGCCAAACTACCCGAAACTAGGAAAGAATTTTGGGAAAATAAGATAAATAGCAATATTATACGGGACCAACAAAATATTGATTACTTGGAATCAATAGGATGGTCAGTAATAATAGTATGGCAATGTAGGTTAGGGAAAGACAAAGAGCATACATTATCAAATTTAGTTGATGAAATTCATGATAACAGGCCATTATAATCAGCTTTATTACTAATAAAAAAGGTTCAGCACACGCTGAACCTTTTTGTATCTTAAATTATCCCTTCTCAATCAACCTCTCCAGCCTCCCCATCATTTCATCCTTCTCCTTCAACATCCTCTCATAAAGAGCAACCTTTTCATCATGTAACTTTTTTATTTCATCAATTGGACTAAAGTTAAAAATTGAATTTGGGTTTCCAACACAAGCGTTATCCCCAAACGTATTAGCAATAATATTCACCGCCTGCTCTTCATCAAAATTCTGAAGCGCTTCCACCGGAATTTTCAATACTTCAGAAATTCTTTTCAGTAAAGGATCTTCAATAATTTCTTTCTGTTCCAGCAGAGAAACTTTCTTCTGGTTCCAGTCGTCCCCAAGGTCAA
>JASLCD010000184.1 GCA_030146295.1 Chryseobacterium sp. | reverse complement strand
CGTCAAGAGTATCGTTGCCGCCAATTCCTAAAACCAAAGGAAGACGTTTATTATTCACCTTAATGATATGCTCAATTACCTGTTTCTTCTCCTCTGCAGAAAGCGTTGCGGCTTCTGCCGTAGTACCCAATACTACCAAATAATTGGTTCCGTTTTCGATATTGTATTCAACAAGTTTTGTTAAACTTTCAAAATCAACGGATAAATCTTCATTAAAGGGCGTTACCAATGCAACACCTACTCCTTTTAAAATGCTCATCTGTTAGAATTATTTTTGTCAAATTTAATAATTTACAGTAAGAATTTATAATAAATAATAATGTTTTATTATACATATAGTTATATTTGCATATACTAAAAGATATTATGAAAAATAAATTCTTGTTAATAGGAATTGCCCTGGCAACCCTTACAGCATGCAAAACAGCTTCTACGCTGCAGCTTGCGGATGTAAAGACCCAGAAAAACATTTCTATTAATAATGAGCTAAAAAATGAGGAGGAGTTTGTAAAATTTATTGAGCCTTATAAGCAAAAACTGGATAAAGAAATGAACCAGAAGATTTCTCACACGGATGTGGATCTTACAAAGCAGGGCGACAATAGCAATCTGGGCAATCTTTTAGCTGACTATACGTTTGAAGGAGGTAATGAATGGATAAAAACTCACCTTAAGCAAAATGTAGATGCTGCATTAATCAATATCGGAGGAATCCGCACCACCATTGGAAAAGGAGATATTTTACTGAAAAATGTATTTGAAGTAATGCCTTTCGAAAATGAGGTGGTTATTGTAAAAATGAAAGGTGCAGATTTACAGGGACTTTTTGAGTATTATGCAAAAACGCAGGTCAACAACCCTGTTTCTCACTTATATATTGAGACCCATAACGGACAGGTAATCAAATCTATGATCAACGGAAAAACAGTAGATCCGGCAAAAGACTATTATATTGCCACTTCAGACTATCTTGCACTGGGAGGAGACAATATGAAATTCTTTGCAAAAGGAGAATCAATCTCAACAGGAATAAAAATGAGAGATCTGTTTATCGATTATTTTAAGAAAACTCCTGAAGTTGTAGTAAATTCAGATGTTCGTTTAAATTTTATTGGGAAAAAGTAATGGATAGAAAAAGTTTTTTAAAAGCAATAGGTGGTGGATCTTTGGCAATGGCTTTAGCTCCCAATATGATGATGGCGGAGGAATTAAAAATTCTTGACTTAAAATCCGCAAATAAACTGACTATCCTTCATACCAATGACCAGCATAGCAGAATAGAACCTTTCGATGCAAGCTATACAAAAAACCCTAACCAGGGAGGTTTTGCAAGAAGGGCCAGCTTAATTCAGCAGATCAGAAATCAGGAAAGCAATGTATTGCTTCTTGATTCTGGAGATATTTTCCAGGGAACTCCTTATTTTAATTTCTTCGGAGGAGAACTGGAATTCAAACTTATGTCTATGATGAAATATGATGCCTCTACGATGGGAAATCATGATTTTGACAATGGTCTTGATGGATTTTTAAAAGTACTTCCCAATGCGAAGTTTCCTTTTATCTGTTCCAATTATGATTTTAAAAATACTATTCTTGACGGGAAAACTTCTCCATTTCAGATCTTCAACAAGAATGGAATCAAAGTAGGTATTTTTGGAGTAGGAATTCAACTGGACGGTCTTGTAGGTAAAAAGCAGTATGGAGAAACCGTTTATTCCAATCCCATTGATGTAGCGCAGCATTATTCAAATTATTTGAAAAAAGATCAGAAATGTGATCTTGTGATTTGTCTTTCACACATCGGGTACGATTATAAAGATGAACCGAATAAAATAAGTGATAAAATTTTAGCGGCCAATACAGAAAATATTGATATTATCTTAGGAGGCCATACTCATACATTCTTACCGGAACCTCAGTCTTACATCAACAGACAGGGCAAGAATGTCCTTGTCAATCAGGTAGGATGGGCTGGTCTTCTTTTGGGTAGAATAGATTTTTATTTTGATACAAACAAAAACGTAAAGCATATTTCCTGGAACAATCAGGCAATAGACAGTAGCATAACCGCATAATATGAAAAAACTCTCTATAATTTCTCTTGGTATTTTAGCATCCCTGCAGTTTACAAAAGCACAGGTCATTTCATCAAAAAAATGGGCAGATCTATTTTCCTATAACAAAGTCTTAGCGATGAAAGAAGACAATGGGAAAATCATTGCAGCTACAGAAAACGGTATATTCTATTATACAATCTCAACAGGAGAAATTACGAAGTTATCCAAAGCCAATGGTCTTCATAATATCGGGATAACAGCCTTTGATTATAATCCACAGACTAAGACAGGACTTATTGGGTATGAAAACGGTTCCATGGATGTTATTACTCCACAGGAAATCAAATATGTTGTTGATATTCCTATTGCTACCGGCTATAGCGGAGATAAAAAAATCAATCACATTTCCATAACCGGAAATCAGGCTGTCGTTTCTACAGGTTATGGACTTTCTATATTTAATCTGAACAATAAGGAGTTCGGAGATTCTACCTTCTTCCTGAGTGGCGGAGTTTATGAAGCAAGCAATGAAGCTACTATATTTGGTAACAAAGTATATTCTGTAACCAATACAGGATTGAAGAGCCATCAATTGAATACGACCTTCCCGGTATATTCTACATGGACAACAGAAGCTCCCGGAGTTTTCACGCAGATAGATTCAGAATCTGAGCTGATATATTCAACGGCTACAGCAGCCTATTTTTATAACAATGGTACTCCAACACAGCTTCCTACGAATTTCGACAATATCCGAGATCTTGTTATTACTTCCAGTAATATTATTGTTACAGACAGCAGAGTATATACCTACGGAATCAACGGAGTATCGCAAAATGCAGTAAGTTTTGGAGAAGAATGTAATACCGCAATAACGGCTGGTGGAAAAATCTTTGGGGGAACTGTATTATCAGGAATAAAGGATGAAAGTAACAATACTTTTAAACCATCAGGTCCTTACTACAATTTTGCATATAATATTAATCTTTTCGATAATAATCAACTCTTAGTATCTTCTGGTGCCAGAGCAAATAATTACAACCACCCGGTTCTTCTTCCGCAGAAACCAGGTTTTTATTATTTCAATGGTACAGAATGGATCTATCCTTCATTCTTTGTTAAAAATCCACCAAACAATGTTAATGTACTGGATGCTATAATAAGTCCTTACAACAATAATGAGGTGCTGTTCACCAATTATACAATGAATGATAATGGAGTCTATAAAATGAAATATAATGCCACAAGCAAAGATTTTGAGCTAGTAAAATATTACAATCTTGGTGCGCAGCCTTATTACAGACGTCCAGTAGGTTTTGCTACAGATCCTCAGAACAATCTTTTTGTTTCTTTTGGATTTAATGACGGAAATCCTTCTATCGGAATCTATGATAAAGCAGCTGATGATTTTATTATCAAGAAAATCGTTCTTGCCAGTGATGGGATACAAAAGACCGTTTTCTACGAAAACATGTTATGGACACCACTCCCGAGATCTAATAACTTTTGGGTGTATGACTATAAAAACGCGACCAACCTTTCCGATGATACAGATTATATTCTGGGGTCTGCTAATGGATTTAATAGTTCTGCAGGAATGCTATCTGTAGCATTTGATAAGTCTGGAGATGCATGGATTGGTACAGACGAAGGCTTAAGGGTAATGCCTAATGCAGCATCTGAAATAAAAAAACCACAGCCTGAAGCGGAACCTATAATAATAGAGCAAAACGGACTGGGTGAAGAGCTTTTCAGAGAATCAGCTATTCTTCAGATCGCAGTAGACGAAGGAAATTACAAATGGGTATCTATTGATGGCGGTGGAGTGTATTATCTTTCTTCTGATGGCCAGAAAACCATTAAGCATTTTACAAAAGAAAATTCGCCGCTTCCAACCAACAGTGTTACTGATATTAAAGTTGACAAGAAAACCGGTAAGGTCTATTTTGTAACATATAACGGTATTGTAACCTATCAGAGTGATGTTGCAGATGTGACATCCAATTTCGGTGACGTTGTAGTATATCCCAACCCTGTTGTATATTCTAATTTTAAAGGAAAAGTAACCATTAAAGGTCTTGCCGAAAAAACCAATATAAGAATTGTAGATGCTGCTGGGAATGTTGTACACTCTGCGGTAGCAAGAGGAGGTTATTACGAATGGGATCTTAATAATCAGAAAGGGGTAAGAGTAGCATCAGGAATTTACTTTGTCCTGATGACAAATGAAGATGGATCTGATAAAGCTACAGCCAAAATAGGAGTAGTCAATTAATTAATGAATTCACAAAACGGTTTTTTACTTTCGTTTATTAAATATGGAGAAAATGATGCTGTACTGCATTGTTTTACAGAAGAAGAGGGTTTTCAAAGCTATTTTCTAAAAGGAATTTATTCTAAAAAGAACAAGAAGAAAGCCCTGCTGCAGCCATTGAACCAGCTGAGTTTTTCAATAAATCCGCTCCGCGGCAATGGTATACCGACCGTTTCAAAGTTTGAGCTGGTAAAAAACAATGACATTTATGCGGATATAAGGGTCAATACCGTCATTTTTTTTGTTTCAGATTTCCTGAGCCACATCCTTAAATATGAGGATAAAAATATGCCCATCTATTCCGGTATCAATCATTTTATCAATGAACTTACAAATAGAAATTATCAGGCACATCTGCTCTTTTTACTGGCTGTTTTAAAAATTCAGGGGGTTGCTCCATTGCTGAGTGACGGTAAGTTTTTAGATCCGGAAACCGGAACTTTTTCCTTAGGAATCAGCCATCAGCAATTTAATGAAGAAATTTCTACATTATGGAAAGAAGCTCTTTGTGCTGAAAATCTGTATGCTACAAAAATCCGGCCTTCATTAAGAAAAGACTTCCTGGACAGCCTTTTGGTGTACTATCACTATCACATCACAGACTTTAAAACACCTGCTTCACTGGAAATCATCCAGCAGATATTTGAATAAATCATCAGACAGACTCATCACTGGCAGATTTGTTTTTAAGCCTCTTTTGTTTTTCCAATATCTTCAGGCATTTCAGTTTCAGATTCTGCTATTTCTTTTTTGGAAAATCTTGGCTGCAGGATCTTGGCAATAAGTCCCGTCCACCCTGTCTGGTGAGAAGCTCCTACTCCCCGGCCATTATCCCCATGAAAATATTCATAGAAAAGGATATAATCTTTAAAATCCGGATCGGTCTGAAATCTTTCATATTGCCCATGAACTGGTCTTTTTCCATTTTCATCCTTTAAAAAAATCTTCGCCAGCCTTTTGTTTAAAGCATCCGCTATCTGATCCAGATTCGAATAGTTTCCACTTCCTGTAGGATATTCCACCAAAAAATCTGGACTGTAGTAGAAGAAAAAGCGTTGTAAGCTATCAATAATCAGAAAATTGATAGGAAACCATACAGGCCCGCGCCAGTTGCTGTTCCCTCCAAACAATCCGCTGTCACTCTCTGCAGGTGTATATTTTACACTATAATCCGTTTCATTCAGCGTTAAGGTATAAGGATTATTTTCATATTCTTTTGATAGTGCTCTTACTCCGTAATCACTTAGAAATTCATCCGGGTTCAGCATCCTATTTAGCAATCTTTTCAAGCGGTGCCCGCGAAGTAAAGACAAAAGGTGTTTGGAATCCTGCCCTTTGACTTCCCATCGTGAAACCAGAGAAGCCAGTTCGGGTTTATTATCCAGCACCCATTTCATTCTTTTTTTAAAATTGGGAAGGTTTTCAATCATTTCATCATCTATAACCTCAACGGCAAACATCGGAATAAGCCCTACAATGGTCCTTAATCTTAAATACATATGAGTTCCGTCATTAGAGGCTATGGCATCGTAGAAAAACTCATCTTTTTCATCCCACAGACTGAATTCTTCATCCCCCATATTATCCAGTGAATTGGCAATTGCCAGAAAGTGCTCAAAAAACTTCATCGCCATTTCTTCATACACTTTATTGTAAAGTGCCAGCTCCAGGGCAATCCGCATCATATTCAGGGCAAACATCGCCATCCAGCTCGTTCCGTCCGACTGCTCCAGTTGTTCCCCATTGGGTAAAACAGAATTACGGTCGAAAACACCAATATTATCAAGTCCCAGAAAGCCTCCTTCAAAGATATTGTTACCATTGATATCCTTTTTATTCACCCACCACGTAAAGTTCATCAATAGTTTCTGGAAAGCACTTTCCAAAAATTCCAGGTCGGGTTTATCTTTTAAGTATTCATCAATTTTAAATACTCTGAAAACCGCCCATGCATGAACCGGAGGATTCACGTCACTGAGGTTCCATTCGTAGGCCGGAAGCTGCCCGTTAGGATGCATATACCATTCAAAAAGGAAAAGTTTCAGCTGATGTTTTGCAAAATCCGGATCTATCAGGGAAAAACTGATGGTATGAAATGCCAGATCCCAGGTGGCATACCACGGATATTCCCATTTATCCGGCATGGAAATAATATGTTCATTATTAAGATGCTTCCAGTCGTAGTTTCTTATTTTTTCCCGGGATTTTGGAGGAGCCATTTCACCAGGATCGCCTTTCAGCCATTTTTCAACATTATAGTGGTAAAACATTTTATTCCACAACATTCCTGCAAAAGCCTGTCTTTGCACCAATTTTTCGTCTTCCGAACCAATCCCTTTCTGGATTTCGACATAAAAATCATCTGCTTCTTTCTGTCTTTGATTAAAAAGAGTTTCAAAATCACCGAATGGCTCTCGTAAATCTTTATCTGATAATCTGAATTCAAATATCCTGGATTCCCCGGCTTTAAAATCTTCATCGATAAAAAAGGACGCTTTGGTTCCTGTATTCTGAGGATTCACTGACTGAGAATTTCCCGTCATCACAAAATTATTGATACCATCTTTACAATACCCTGATTCATTGGAAGATTGGTACAACCTTTCATTATTCGTTTCATTGTTACAAAACAGGGTCTTTAAAGATTGTTTTGCATACACATTTTTAATTTCGATATACTGATGATCTACTTTAATGCGGTCTGCATCTTCAGCTTGTAATTGTGGTCTATAGTCATCATATCCCCAGTTCCAGGTATTCCTGAACCAAACTGTAGGCAATATTACAAGAGAAGCCTCTTTTTCAGATTTGTTGACAATGGTAAGTCTGACCAGAATATCATTTTGACTTTCTTTTGCATATTCAATAAAGATGTCAAAGTATTCATTGTCATCAAAAATTCCGGTGTCAATCAACTCATATTCCGTTTCATTCTTACTTCTTGCAGCATTTGTTTTTACAAGATCTTCATAGGGGAATGTATTCTGCGGATACTTATACAGCATTTTCATGTAGGAATGTGTAGGTGTAGAATCCAGATAATAAAAATATTCCTTTACGTCTTCCCCATGATTTCCCTGCCCGTTGGTCAATCCAAAGAACCGTTCTTTCACCATCTTGTCCTTTTTATTCCAGAATCCAACAGAGAATACCAGTTTCTGAAGGTCATCACAGATTCCGCATATGCCTTCCTCACCCCAACGGTAGGTTTTGGCTTCTGCGGTATCATGACTGGTATAATTCCAGGCATCTCCGTTTTCACTGTAATCTTCGCGGACAAGCCCCCATTCGCGGTTACTTACATAGGGACCCCATTTTTTCCATGAAATATCTGAAATTCTCTGTTTTTCTGACATCAGCAACAATTATAAGTAATGAATAATAAGCTATGAGCGACTATCCTCCTGTAGAAAAGCTTTCAAAAGTAGTCATACCACCATCCACGAAAATACTGGCCCCCGTAATATAATCAGCAAGATCACTGGCCAGAAATGCGGCTAAATTTCCGATATCCTGCGGCTGTCCGATTCTGTTATAGGGAATAAGGGTTAGAAGAGAATTGAGTGCTTCCGGAGTATTCCAAGCATTTTGATTAATAGGAGTCTGAATAGCTCCAGGACAAATAGAATTGACCCGGATTTTATCTGCACCATATTCCTGAGCAAGGGTTTGCATCAGCATTCTTATAGCCCCTTTACTGGATGCATAATTGGCATGTCCCGCCCATGGAATAATTTCGTGTACAGAACTGATATGTATAATTTTTCCACAAGCCACAGAACGTGAAGGATCTATTCCCCGCCGTAGAAATTCTTTAATCGCTTCTCTGGCACATAGAAACTGTCCCGTCAGATTAACCCCTATAACAGCATTCCATTGATCAATGGTCATTTCTGTAAATTTCGCATCCTTTTGAATACCTGCATTATTAACGAGAATATCAACCGTTTGAAATTCAGCAACAACATCCTGAAACATTTTGACCACCTGATCTTCTTTGGAGACATCACATGGATAGGTTATGCCTTTTCCTCCGGCATCGGTGATTTCTTTCAACACAGCTTTGGCTTCTTCTGTTGATCTTTCCGAAGAATGATTGACAATAACCGTAGCTCCTGCTGCCGCTAAAGATTTTGCAATTCCTGAACCAATTCCGCTGGAGGCTCCTGTAACCAAAGCCACCTGATTTTGAAGTGATATTTCCATTTTTTGTAATTTGATGTTACTCAAAGTTATGGAAAGATATCAGCAGATGAAAAATTATAATTTTAAAATTTTATTAAAGTTTTTTATGCATCAGGTATTGGGGACCGCTTCTTCCAATTCTTGTTTTACCCTCAAAAATATACCCTGACTGAAGATATATATGGTAAGCAGAATCATTTTTCTGATTGACAGCCAATACAATCTCTTTACAATTCCTGAAGTGTTTCTTTACAAAATTCCCCACTTCCAGCATAGCCATTTTCCCTATTCCTCTCCCCTGCATTTGAGGATTTACAGATAAGGAACGCAGTAATACTGAAGTTTCATCATCGGTAAGTTCAAATTTATCTTTTCCAAAATCAAGTACAAAAAAACCGGCAGGCAGATCATTTTCAAATATAGTCACGGGAAATGTATCATGATCATCCCGCTCGCTGATACTTTGCAGAGCCTGCTGAGCGGTCGCTGTAAAACGCATCTGGCTTTCATCCAAAGCATAACTGACTCCGGAAAGGTCCTCTGGCTTAAAGAATTCTAAATGTATCATATTTTTAGTGATGGTAAATATCCTCATACATTACGCCTGCTCGGATTTCCACAGGAAGTTTATTCTCCTCAGGGACCACAGGGCAATTGTAATCGTAAGCATTATAAGCACAAAAAGGATGATAAGACTGGTTAAAATCCAGAACAATCGTATTTCCTTTCGGTATCTTTAGGTCCATATATTTCCCCCCTCCGTAGGTTTCTTTTTCATTGGTTGCATCACGGAATGGAAGAAAAAGATAGTCTTTGTATTTATCCTGTTTGATTAAAGCCAGGCTCTGGTACAAAGTTACCATATAAGGTTTATTATCCAGCATAAATGTAGCTTTCCCATACTCCTGATATGTTTTTGTTTTCCCTGAAGAAGTAGGAAGTTCAAAAGGTTTTGTATCCTTTGATTTAACAAATTTTGCTGTTATTCTATATTTGGCATCAAAAGGAAAGAAAGGGTGCCCCTTAAAGTTTTTAAAATTATCTCCCCTTAATGGAGTCTCTTTTGGATTAAGATATTCAGCATTGAGTTCTTTCTGAAATTTCTGAACATCTTTCTCTTCCTTTGAAACCATTTTCTGAGAAAAAGCCCACAGGGGAAGGAGTAAAAAGAGTACTATATATTTTTTCATGAACATAAAATTATAAGTAAAACTATGAATTTTCATAACAACAAAAGTTAAAATTCTAATAAAAAATTACAATCTGTTTTAAATAAAATAAGCGCACACGGATCTAGCATACTTTTTGAAAATCAAAGTTCATGGACAGAAAAAATTTCATCAGGACCAGTGCATTGGCAATATCGGGTTTCTATCTTCTTCAATCTGAATTGTTGCGGGCAGCAGAAAGAAAAAACAGCCGGATCACAAAAAATACGGATGTCCCTATTGTGATCATTGGCAGCGGGTATGGAGGTGCTGTATCAGCATTACGTCTTTGTGAGGCCGGAAAAAAAGTAGTGATGCTTGAAATGGGTCTTAACTGGGAAAAAGCAGGAATTCCGTTTTCCAATCTTCTGAAACCGGGGAAAAGTTCGGCATGGCTGAAAAAGAAAAGCATTGCACCTTTTATGAATATTTTTTCTTTGACACCTTTTACAGGAATATTAGACCGACTGGATTTTGATCATATCAATATCTGGGTAGGAAGAGGTGTTGGCGGAGGCTCTCTTGTGAATGGAGGTATGGCCGTCACTCCCAAAGAAAGCTATTTTAAAGAAATTTTTCCGGATCTTGATGCTGAAAAGTTTTACGGTCATTACTTTCCCCTCGTGCGGGAAGAGCTCAAAGTAAATGTGATTGATGAACAGTTTCTGAAAGACTGTCCTTATTATAAATTTACACGGGTAGGTGAAGAAGAGGCTCATCAAGCCGGTTTTAAAACCATGAGAGTCCCAAATGTGTATGATTTTAAGTATATGGAAAAAGAGTTCCGGAATGAGGTTCCCCGTTCTGCCCTTAATACTGAAGTTATCTATGGCAACAATTATGGAAAAAACAGTTTGGATAAAACCTATCTCAGAAAAGCATTGGAAACGGGGAATTTAGAAATTCTTGATCTTCATCGTGTCCAAACAATACAACTTAATGATGATAAAAGCTATACTTTAAATGTCCAGCAAATTGATACATCGGGAATCCTTATTGCTGACAAGGTTTTCAACTGTAAAAAGCTGATTCTTTCTGCAGGAACAATGGGAACTTTACAGCTTCTGTTACAGGCCCATGCAGAAAACAATTTTCCTGTTCATGAAAAGGTCGGAAAAAAATGGGGAAACAATGGGAATTTTATGACCGGGCGAAATTGGGTAAAACCTTTGTCAGGAGGTACCGGAGCAAAGCAATCTACTATTCCGGTTGGAGGAATTGACAACTGGGATGATCCGGAACATCCGTTTTTCACGGAAATTGCCCCTTTACCAATGGGAATGGATGTTGCTACCGCTTTATATCTGCTGATCAACAGGGTTGATAAAAAAGGAGAAGTGGCATACAGCAAAGCCAGCCAATCCCTGACGCTGAACTGGAATGAGAGCCATACTGCAAAAATGAAAGAAAATGCCCAATATTTTATCCGGAAAATGAATAAAGCAAATGGTGGAACCAGAAGCCACCTGCTTTTCAACAACGGTTTCGGGGCAGATATCTGTTATCATCCCCTTGGAGGATGTGTTCTGGGTGAAGCTACCAACGAATACGGAAAATTAAAAGGTCATGAAAACCTGTATGTTCTGGATGGGTCATTAATTCCAGGAACCATTGGTGTCAATCCGTTTGTTACCATTACTGCTATTGCAGAATACTGTATTGAAAACCTCATCAAGCAGAATGAATTTGCCTGAAATCATGACATGGATTGTATTTCTGTAAGATAGTTGCGGATATCATCTTCCAGTTTTACCGGGTAGATAAAATGAAGTTTTTCTGCCAAAGAAGTTCCCAGTTCATGTACCAGATCGGCACAGGCAAACAGGGCTTTCCAGTTTTCTTCCAGATCATTTCCGGAGAAAGTGGCTTCCACTTTATTCCACAGACCGGATGGAAGGTATTTTTTGAAAAGTCTTCCGTGTTTATTGGTTGTGATATTATTCCAGTCATGATTTCCTGCAATATACCATTCGATCAAAGGAACAAGATAGTCTGTACGCAGAATATTTTCAGACATGAATTTAGCATAAAAAATATCTCCGCGTTTCAGGCATTTTGCGACATAGGTTGTATCCCACCAAAAGTCATTCATCAGTTGCTGAAATTCTTTTTCTGTGGGTTGATGTATCATGACAGACTGGTACGTAGGCGGTTTCAGATTTTTTGTCAGATTATCTTTATCTACCAGAACCCGATATCCTACATCCCAATCTTCAGGAAGGGTTTCCCTGTTGATTTCTTCAATAAATTCTGATACCTGATAAAGCTTAAAGTCAACTTTTACATGGTCTTTATACAAAATCATTTTCATGGCATGTTTTCCATCAAAAACGCTGTCATTTTCTTCAATCATAGAAATAGGCTCACCAAAAAGCCTGATCCATTCATTTTCTGATTCATAAGATGCTCTGATTTCAAAAACAAGCTCTACATCAAGATCACTAAAATCATCTACAGGAGCATAAGGATTTACCAGTGAACTGGTTAAAAGAACAGCACGGATATCAGGATTGTTTTCAGCCCAGTGAATAATCTGTTCCAGCTTTTCGTCCCTTACTTTCATATTAATAAGATTCTGATATTTTTACACGATATACATCGGAAGAATTTCTCTTGATTGATTCTACAAAAAAGCCTCCTTCTTCTGGGATTACTTCTTTCAAATCAAAACTTTTACAGTCTTTCGGAAGGCCGGAAAATATCAGGGTAAACCAAAAGTCCTTCATAAAAGGAACTGGGGTCCAATAAGGAGAAATTGAAATATTTTCTGCATGAATCAATTTGCTTCTATGCTCAGACTGGTTGTCAAAAAGATAGGTCGAATGCCAGATCCTGATCAGGTTTCCTAAAAATGGCGATGCCGGAAAACAACAGTGTACGATCACCTGTTTCTCCTCTTCCGTTTTTGCCTTAAGAGATTCCAGGATTTCCTTTGCAATAACAGGTTTTACAATTACTTCTTCCACCTTTATAAATAATAAGTGATGAACAATGAGTAACAGGTACTTCTCATTGTTCATCACTGATGTTAATATTCTAATTCTAATTTTTCTTTTGTATAATTTCTTACTTCATGGGTCAATGCAGGATTTTCAGCCAGTCTTTGCCCATAGGAAGGGACCATTTCAAGCAGTTTTCCTTTCCATTCACCATGAAGTTTTTCCGGAAAACATTTTTCAAGTACGTTCAGCATGGCATATACAGCTGTTGATGCACCTGGTGAAGCTCCCAAAAGAGAAGCAATTGTTCCGTTTTTATTCACTACCACTTCAGTTCCGAATTCCAGTTTTCCTCCTTCTTTTTCATCTTTTTTGATGACCTGAACTCTCTGACCGGCCACTTTCAATTCCCAGTCCTCCTCTTTGGCATCTTTTACAAATTCTCTCAAATGCTGCATTCTTTGAGATTTTGTCATCGCAACCTGCTGGATAAGATATTTTGTAAGAGGAATATTATGCCACCATGCA
>JASLCD010000232.1 GCA_030146295.1 Chryseobacterium sp. | reverse complement strand
GATGAAAACTAAATTACCATTTCACTAAAGATAAAATTAATATGGCAGAAAAACATATTGTAGTACAAGGCGCCATGTGCAAATGCCAGTTCGGGCAGGTTCCGGACAAGCTTAAAGTACTTACACACCAAAAAGAATATGCCAATGATAAAAGCGCTTCCAAAAAGCTGATCGTTACTACGAAAGAAATAGGAGCAGCCACATTTGAAAAAAATACATTCGGAAACTGTACCAAAATGGGAGTTCCGCCGCCACCTTGCAAAATCATGGTTACAGAATGGCAGAAGTTTTATGATAAAGTACAGCTCAGCAATGGCGGATATATCATTGTAGAAGACAGCAAAGCCGTATGTGCTATTGCCGGAACTCCATGTATTGAGATTATAGACCATGGGCAGAGAGCAGAAGCCAGCCAGCAGAACTTTAAAAATGCAGATAAAGACGTACAGCAGCAGATCAATCCGCTCGTGGATTCCGAAGA
This sequence comes from Chryseobacterium sp., assembly GCA_030146295.1. Taxonomy (GTDB): domain Bacteria; phylum Bacteroidota; class Bacteroidia; order Flavobacteriales; family Weeksellaceae; genus Chryseobacterium. Next base: position 9,160 of record JASLCD010000232.1, on the reverse strand, counting down.
AATGTATAATGAGCAGCCTTCCGGAGGAGGGCAGGATGGTGCAATCTAAATGATAAAAAAATGGCAAAAGGCGTAAAGAAAATAAAAGTTGTAAGTGGGCTTTATTATCCTAAAATGTCTGTATTAGGACAAAGGGTTACGATAAAGCCTGACCAGTGGGTGCAATTTGGTGTTGACGAGTGGCTGCCGGGCACTACCGATGCAGATAAAAAGAAACCTCTTATCTGGATGAGGCAGAACAGCAGCAGAAAAATTATCATCAATCAGGTATCCTCCTCAGGCGGATATAAGTTTCTAATAGATAAACAATATTGTGGAAGCTATCAGTTTTATATAGAAGCCAGTCTTTCAGGAGTAAGAGACCCTAAAAATAATACAGGATTATATGTAAAAGGCTGGTGTGATCCCAAAATAGTCAGCAGTAAATGGTCTACACAAAAAAACAGCAAAAGCATAAAAAACAATAAAAAGACCGAGTATATTTCCTACGGACATATTGTACATTTGAATCTGATGACAGAAGGTCTGAATGGAAATTCACTTATTATAGAGCTTTGGAACCAGCAGACTGCAAAAAAAGATAAACTGGTTCATGTATACAACAATGTACAGGTAATAGATGGAGAAGTAAATCTGAAAATAGAAAATACCTTCGCATGGATGGCCTCTGTAGACAACATTCAGAATGTAGAGGAATTCTATGTTAAAGTAAAAGATATTGCATCAAAACAATATATTAAAGATAAGATCGGTGATGATCTTCATGCCATCTATCTGAATGTAAAAAGTAAAGTAGTCACTACCAATACCAACGGAGCCCAGAATCAGACGCCTACCAAAGTATATAAGCCGGATGTAAATTCTGTAAGACTTGAGCCGTGCAAATTTGAGGTCATTAAAATTACTGAAAGTGAGATAAAGGACGGCAAAGCCAATAACACAGTAATTAAGGTGTTTGATAACGGGCTGGGTGTAAAAAAAATACAATCCCCTGCACTCCAGGAGCATATTCAGAGAACAATCTTTTATAAATTTGATTCTACAGTCATTGATAAAGATGGAGTTGCCATTCTGAATAATGTACTCAAATTCCTTCTTGAACATAAAGATTCCACAATGAATCTTAGTGGTTACGCCTGTGTAATCGGAAAACAAAACTATAACAAAGGACTTTCTCAAAGAAGGGCAGACGTTGTCAAAAAATTCTTTGCAGACGGAGGCTTGGATCCCAGAAGAATAATTTCTGTAGGAAAAGGAGAAGTAGATCCTACAGACGATAAAAAAGGCAGAGATAATATTAAATATAAAGATGAGAAAGACTACGAAAATAATCGTAGAGTAGATATCTCTTTCATTTTCAATGCCCATGATGCCCAGACGGTCAACTATGAAGTAACAGCGCCTAGTGTATCTATGAAAAAAGATTTAACGATTGATGTTACAGGTTTTCAGACCAATGAATGCTTTAGAGACAGTAAAGGAAAACATAAAAAACAGGTTCTGATCGTAGATGTAGGGCAGGCTATTGATAAAGGAGATACCGTAAAGACATTTACTACCCCTTCCTTCAATTATGGAGTGTATTCCGATTTATCCCGTTTCAATGAACTTCCCATACAATATATCTGGCCGATGTGGACCACTCCCAATCAGTTCCATCTGCACGCACATACCTGCCGGTATTTCAGTAATGAAAAACGGACGACAGTATTAATAAAAGCATATCCGGATATTAAATGGACCCTGACGTTTTTCGTTAATCTTACCAACGAGCTTAGCGTAAAATGGCAGAATCAGCCTGCTGCAAAACATAAAGATCTACAGGCCAAAGCAGGTAAAATAGGTGCCGAGAGGAGATGGAAACAAAAAGATGCTTCCTTCGGATTCAGCCTTAAAAGCGAATGGGAAAAGAACAGAAGCGGCAGTTATCAGAGAAGTAAAGAACTGAAAGGTGAATACGAAACAAAATTCAAAAAAATGTATGATCTTTTCGGTTCACTGGGGGCTATGTCCGATGGTATTACCAACAAAACCAAAGGGCAGGTCCGAAATATCGGTTTTAAAGGTCTTCCGGTAACTTTTGCCATTAAACCTCCAAATATTAACCTCAAAGCAGAATGGTGTTTAGAAAGGGCCAAACAGAAAAATGCAGAGATAGAAAGATTAGGAACAAAAGTAGATATATCTTTTAACGCTGAACCTCTTATAGGATTGGAAGTTACCGTTGACCTTCTGTGTACAGCGGTAGGACTTGTTGCAGGAGCCGTAAGTGGAGGTACAGCCGCACCGGGAGCTGTAAGATTATATGGAGTCATCAAAGACCAGATGAATACAGGCGTGGAATTTGGCAACGATGATTTTGGGGCTAAACTGAGTTCAGATGTTTATATTGATCTTATCATTTCAAGTGAAATCAAGACAACGGTAGGCTTCTCATTTAATACTGTAAGTGAAAAAGGAGACAAACAAGGCAAAATAGAAGCAAAGAATACCCTTAAAATTGAATTAAAAGCCGGAGTTTGGGCCAAAGCGGAAGCCAATCTTGTGATCGTCAAAATTGAAGGATACTTTGAAATGAGCGGAAAGGGGTCAGCTTCCATTACATTCGGGCATGGTGTGAAATTTGATGATAAAGGATTAAATTACCGCCCGGAATTAGGATTTGACGGCCTTAATGCTGAATATGTGATCAAAGGAAAAGTAGGAATGTCAGCAAAAAAGAAAATACCTAGAGGAGGAAATAAAAAGCCGGCAGAACTTAAAGGAAGTTCAGAAGACGAAGGAATCATTGCAGAAGGAAAATTTAACGAAATTGTACCTAAATTTGATGTCATCAAAAGTCTCGAAGAACTTTTTGGAATCAGTGCCGATATTCCATTAATAAGAAATTAGATAATATGAAAAAGATAGTTTTAATAATTTTGTGTTTTATCATGTGTGTATCATGCCAGTCACAGCAAAAGACCGACTTGGAAAAAGTTGATCTTACTAAAAGTTACAAAGAAATTTTAAAAGATACCAAGTATCAGACAGATGCGCGGGAAGTTGTAACCACTCTGCCTATAGCGTATACCAAAGACGTTGCCGGCTATAAATTCGGGAATATCTCCTTTCCGGAACATAAAGAAAATAACGTAAAAAGTTCAGCAGTCGGATTATTGATAAACAATACAACAGAGCGCCTTACAAAAGGAATAAAAATAGAACTGGAAGATACCGCAGCAGGTAATGATCTTCTGGCTTATCTGAAATCACAATACAAAAATCCCAAGGTACTTGCCGGAATCCCGGCAAAGAACAGCGAAGGAAAAGTATTGGGAAATGCAGCATATTCCTGGAATCTGAAAGATAAAACCATGGTATTGGTACAATATTATGAGTATACCAATAATAAGCCCAATACTTCCTCTGTCCTGTATATTGTAGACAACCAGGTAAAAACAGCAGACGGACAAGAGACTGCGGCGTCACACCTTATTAAAACTTATACTCCATAGCAGATACTTAATTGATGGACAATTATGATTATTATGCAGAAAAAGTAATTACGTATTTACCGTTGGTTATACTTTCTGTTATTGCGGTGGTTTTACTGCTTCCCAATTCAAGAAAAAGATTTTTGAGAATTCAGGCATCGCTGCCAACATCCAAAATAAAATCAGTGGCCATGGGGCTGGTAGAAATTCAGGGAAAGCTTATTATGAAAGAACCTCTGATTTCACCTGTCGCAAGAGAAGAATGCATAGGATATTATTACACCATTGAAGATGTTACAAAAGACAAAGAAGGGAAAAATTCTTATTCAACAATTCATAAAGAAACCCAATGCAATGTCTTTCAGATGCAGGATGATACGGGAATAATTGAAATACATCCGGAAGGGATAGAATTGATATTCATCAAAGAAACAAATGTAAGCTATAACGGACAGAAAAGATATAAAGAGACATTACTGAAATCCGGGCAGGAAATGCTGCTGGTAGGTGCTGCAGACTCCAGAAACGGGGAAGCTTTTATCAGAAAAGATACAGGACATCAACTTTTAGGAATTACCACTGCTTCAGGAATTTCGGTATGGAATAAATACCAGCCTCTTTTGAGGTCTTTTGTATTGACCTGTATCATCATACTTATATTAATGATTTTAATCTTATCACAATAATGAATCAGATTGTAGCCATCGTCATCGCTGTATTTCTTATCCTGTCTATTCTGGCTTTTTTTATCAGTTTATACAATAAGCTTGTTATGCTGAAATTCAATGTAGAAAAAGCATATGGGAACATAGATGTTATTTTGAAACAGCGAGCAGATGAAATTCCTAACCTTGTAAATGTGGCTAAGCAGTTTATGGCCCATGAGAATGACCTGCTTACCAAACTTACAGAACTCAGAACCTTTTATAACAGTACAACTGATTCTGATAAAAAAACTGAGCTGGCCAATGAGACATCCAAGGCATTGTCATCATTCTTTGCCGTTTCAGAAAGCTATCCCAATCTTCTTTCCAACAATAATTTTTTAGAGCTGCAGCAAAGAGTTTCAGGATTGGAAGATAAAATAGCAGACCGAAGAGAATTTTTCAATGATAGTGTAAACCTTTATAATATAGGAATTCATGAATTTCCCAATGTTATACTGGCAAAAATGCTCGGTTATAATGACAAAACTTTATTAGAAGTTACAAATAAGGAAAAACAGTATGAAGGAGTTCAGTTTTAATACATTTTTCGGGTATGAAAATATACTGATGGAAAAACCTGAAATTGTTCTGTTTGGAGCAATGCTCCTTCCTATAGGATTAATAATGGTGTTCAGTATTATAGGATGGGTTTTTAGGAAACTGCAACTCAATATGTATATAATCCATGCGTTACTATATACCTTACTATTTACCTTCTTTTTTGGAGCGGTCAGTATGCTTATTCTTTTTTTCATAACAGATAAAAACGGAGTGAAGCTTGCCTGGTGCTGGTCATCTATTCTCATAGGAATGTTCTGTTTCAGCGTAATAAATACCAATACGATCAGTAAAATGTTTACAGACTGGTCTAAAATCATTAAAAACTAAAATTATGATAAAACAACCTTATTATATGATCGATTTCAGTGCATCTGCCTGTTTATTCGAAATAAGGATTAATGATTATCCTGTTATTCATATGAATATTGAGGGGCAGGTTGCTACTAATATTCCTATCAATTTTGCAATATTGAAAAGTGGTGTGCAATCCATATCAGCAACTATTTTACCTAATATCGGTGACTTGGAGCTGCATCCTAAATCAGAATTAAAATTTAATATTAAACTTTTTGATGTGGCTAATGACTTCGTTTTTGATCAACAGTTCGGAGACTTTAAGTCTGAAGCCATAGAAGATAAAAAGAAGCAGGTAATCAAACATATAGGCTCCTTTAAAGCAGAAGTTCCCTATCAATTGGCCGCATGGCAGAATGGAAGAAACCTTCAGGATATTAAGGACAGCAGAAAAAAGCTGGAACAGGCCTACGATAAGGTATCAGGACTGATCCGGGAAAACAAATTTGAAGATTATAAAAAATCAATATCCAGAAGAGAAGAAAATATGGCAACTTCCATGTATCTGTCAAAAGCAGAATCGGAAGAACGTTTCAGTGATCTGGTAAACGATTTCAAATCAGGATTTAAAATACAGCCCGTTTCTAAAGATGCTGTTATGTTTGTATGTGCCGAGAATAAAGTTGCCTTTTTAAAGAAAGCGAATGGCGAATCGGCATTATATCTGGAAAATTCAAAAACAGAGGAAGAGCTGATGCTGGATATTTCATTTTATATTCCGGAGGGAAAGGACGAATTTGAAATAATATAATACAGTTACATTATTTTATATAAAAAAGGGAGTGCTTTCTTGTTAATTTTGAATATCTGTTGTGGAACTCAATCATTTGACCTGTCATCTGTTCCCTTAGGGGACGTACTAACACTAACATTATGAAAAATCTGAAATATGTATTAATACCAATCATCTGCCTGACACTTGTTTCATGCGGCCAGCAGAAAGATAAATATACTGTGTCTATGATAGAAACACAAGGCAGTACTCAGGCGGAACCCTTTAATCTGGCCCAACTTAAAACCGGACAGAATATCAATGATATTTTAAAATCTGCAGGAGCAACAGCAAAAGATGCCGTGCATACCAGTGAAGTAACGCTGATTGGAAATGACAGGCTGGCTTTTGCTAACAAAGCATTACTGCATTTTAATGGAATCAATTTAGAAGGAAAAAATAATAAAAATACAAACAAAGTACTTTTACACTACGGAAAAATAGATCAGGAAATTGGTCCTCTTGCCAATGAAAAAGAAGACGAACTGGGAATGTACCAGCTTGATATTTATACTGAGCAGGAAAAAACAGCACTTCTGGATAACTTAAACAAAACACTTCAGAAGCCTAATTTTGATACCATACATGAAGGTTTTGAATCAGAAGTTAAAAATAATGAGATTATTCAGACTCAGAATAAACTCAGACAGGAAGTGGCTATCTGGAGAAATAAAGATATGCTCTATTACTACTGCGAAACCAAAGTAGAAAACAGACCTGATGAATACCGATGCAACCTTTTTGTGTTCAAAAATAAAGAATGGAAAGACCTTTTGAGAGGATCTGGATATCCGGATCTGGATAAAATTTCTTTAAACTAATATCCGCTGTTCCAATCAGCTTTTTGATTATCCTTTGTTCTATCCAATGTAAACCCAATAAAGTTTTTGCATTCAAGAAAGTAAAATCTAAGAGTTATAAAAATAAAAATGGCTGGTTTTCGTAGAAAACCAGCCATTTTATATTAAACGGATATCCGGATTATTTTACCAAAAACTGCATCGTAGTCTGATCCAGTTTCAAAATATAAATTCCCTGACCAAGATTTTTTGTTTTAATAGAATTTCCATTTCTGAAAGGCTGATCAATCGTCTGAAGAACTTTCCCCTGAAGATTATAAATTTCAGCTTTTTTCACATTTTGAAGATCTCCCTTTACAAAAATTTCCTGATTGGTGATTGGGTTAGGAGAGATTTTGAAACTCTTTGCTGATGTTTCCAAAGCTGTACTTTGTGCCATTCTTGCTGCTGCTCCAGAATAGCAGGTCCATGAAAGGTCATCAATGGCAACTCTGTTGCTCGTTGAGTTATTCACAAGGCTTACCACCACATTTCCGGAAATGTTGATATTATTGATAGTAGTAGTGGCTGTAGTTGCTCCGTAAGGAATAGTGCCTACGCTTGTTCCGTTTACTTTTACATCAAAAGTATCATTAGATCCTGTAAATTTAAGCTGTGTTGTTACAGTTAAAGAGCCAATACCATTAGCAGAACTTCCTGATGTTAGAGCACCGTTTCTTACCGTTATTGCCTTATTATTAAGAGTCTGATCTGTTCTTGCATCCGTTGCCGTCCAGGAAATACCGCCGTTGCTCCAGGTTCTGCTTGAATAAGAAGCGCTGGCTGCAGGGATGGTTTCAAAACTTTCATTTACACAGTTCGTAGATGGAGTAGTGGATCCTGAAGTAGTCGTATCAGAAATAGTAGAGCTGTTTGAGGATAAATTTCCTGCAGCATCCTTCGCTACAATATAAAAACTGTAAGTAGTAGAAGGAGTAAGTCCTGAAATTGTTGTTGAAGTTGAGCTTACGGTAGTTTTCAGACTTCCGTTCATATAAACATTATAAGCTGTTACTCCTACATTATCCGTAGAAGCATTCCAGGCAAGAGAAATACTGCTGGAGGTTTTTCCTGAAACATTCAGCCCTGTTGCTGTAGTGGGTGCCTGAGTATCAGCGGAAGGCTGCTGAGAGCCCCAGATAAGATTTACATAATTAGGATTGTCAATAAATGGGTTTCTGTTACCCTGGTAAGTATAAGAAGCATTATTTCTTTTGATTTCGGCCTGAGACACCGGATCCTGATTATGCCAGGCCAGCAGCACATTCAGCTCCCATGTCTGCAATCCCGGGAATGTAGAACTTCCTAGCATATCTCCTGATGAAAAAGTAGAAAGTTTACTCTGGTAACGGGTTACAAAATAGAAAATCATACGTGCTACATCTCCTTTAAACTCATCAATAGGCTCAAAAACAGTTCCCGAATAGCCAGAAGAAGCTGATGTTCCAAGCTTTGATCCGTTCTTTGACGTAAACGATGCACTTCCTACCTTCCCGAAAGGATAATTACTTCTCATTCCATTTACTTTCCCGTCTGTTGCCCTGATGAAATGAATATCAGCAACCATTGGAGAAGCTTGGTTAAAAAGACTTTGAGGAACAATATGCTCTCTGTTGTAGCAATTTCCTTCCGTAGAATAAGTCCCACACTGGTTGGTTCCAGGAGTATACTTATAAGGATCTGCACCTACAGGTTTTTCAGAATAGATATCAAGGATAGAACCGTCATTTTCATAATCTTTATCAATATCAGTGGTTTTATAAGCGGTCCACAGTCCGTTGTAGCCTTTGTCCGTATGTCCGTTGGTAATAATGCTGCTTAATGCAGTTTTTAGCCCCGCACCCGTCAGTCCGTTAGCAGAATTGTAGTATCCTGCAGGAGCCTGAGCCTGGGCAAGTCCCGCAAATACAGAGAATAAGATGATTTTTTTCATATAATACAAGTTTAAGCAAGAATAACACATTTTGGTGAATAAAAAATTAAGTAAGCGTTAATTTTAAATGTATTGCATGTAAGATGTTGTGAATTATGAGTTTCGGGTTTCGGTTTTCTCGGTTTAGAGAACCTTGTTATGAACTTCAATATTCAATAGAACCGGGCTTTAGCCCGGTAAAATAAAAAACATTCTCTATAGGCTTTAGCCCAAACTTAAAGAGTGTCTTCAACAATCATCTGTGTAAATCTGTTTAATCTGTGGGGGAAAAAATAATATGACACCGCAGGAGCTATTTCCATTCAGGAATTTCCAACTTATACAACATAAAAAAGCCAGTAAAAAAATACTGGCTTATATAATTAATGAATGACTTAAATTTTATTTTCTTTGTGGCGGATAATTTTTCATAATCTCAGCCATGATTTCCGGAATTTGTCTCTGTTTTGCTTTTGGAGAATCTACAGAAATTCCGCTTCCGATACCTTGCCAAACCAATTTGTTGGTTTTTGCATCAA
>JASLCD010000161.1 GCA_030146295.1 Chryseobacterium sp. | reverse complement strand
AACATATTGTTGTAGAAAAACCCTTTACCGTAAATGTTGCCGAAGCCGAAGAACTTGTACAGTTGGCTGAAGAAAAAGGATTGTTCTTAAGTGTTTATCAAAACAGAAGATTTGACCGTGATTTTTTACAGGTTCAAAAGGTTTTAAATGATCAGAAAATAGGAAATATTAAAGAGGCTGAAATCCGTTTTGACAGATTCCGTACAACCCCTAGTGGAAAACAGCATAAAGAAAGTCCGGACCACGTAGGTTCAGGATCACTTCATGATCTGGGAGCACATCTTGTGGATCAGGCTGTACAGTATTTTGGATATCCCGAAAAACTTTTTGCAGATGTGTTTTCTATGAAAGGAAAAGAATTTGCGAATGATTATTTCGAGATCCTGTTATTTTATAAAAATGATCTGAGAGTAAGACTAAAAACTTCGGTTTTCAGTAAAGAAGGACACTATGCCTATACTATTCATGGTGACAGAGGAAGCTTTTTACAGGAAAGAACAGATAATCAGGAAAATGAATTGGTGGCGGGAGCTATTCCTGAATATGGTAAAGAATGGACTCTGCCACTGAAAGAAGCTGATGGAATTCTAAATTTCCTTAATAACCAGTCGGAAACAGAAAGAATTTTAACATCCAGTGACGCCGGAAATTATATGGATTATTATCAGCAGATTTATGAACATATTGTTTTTGGATATGCTTTACCTTCTCCCGGAAAAGAGGTTATTCAGAACATGAAAATTATTGATGCTTCGCTAGAAAGTGCAAAAGAAGAAAGAGTAATTAAATTGTAAAAGGGGTATTCAATTATAAATGATGAATTATGAATGAGTAAGAGTGTTTGAGAGTTTTAGCGTAAACGAGATGGATACTTCTAATCGCGACTGCTATCAACCTTGAACCTCAAATTCATTCATAATTCATAACTCATAATGATTAAAGAATTTCCTGAAGCTCCAGCCATCTCATTTCATGATTCTCCAGTTTTTCTGAAACCGTTTCCAGTTCTGCAGAGAGTTTGGCTATCTTTTCGTAATCTGTTTCATTGTTGAGCTGATCCAGAATTTTGGAACGCTGGTCTTCCAGCTCAGGCATTTCCTTTTCAATGGTTTCCAGCTCCTTTTGTTCCTTAAAAGTTAATTTTCTTTTTTTAGCAGCAGAAGCAGGAGCAGTTTCTGTTACAGCAACTACTTCTTTAGCAGGCTCAGGTTTTGCAGCCGTATTTTTTTCCAATGCTTCTTCTCGGCTTTTGGCCTCTCTGTATTCTGAGAAATTACCTACAAAATTCCTTATTTTTCCATCTCCTTCAAAAGCAAGAACATGATCTACAATTCTGTCCATGAAGTATCTGTCGTGGGAAACAATAATCAAAGATCCCTGGAATTGCTGAAGAAAGTTTTCAAGAACCGTTAGCGTAGGAAGATCAAGGTCATTCGTAGGCTCATCAAAAATCAGGAAATTAGGGTTCTGATACAAAATATACATCAGGTGAAGCCTTCTTTTTTCACCTCCCGAAAGTTTAGAAATAGGAGAGTACTGCGTCTGATCGTCAAATAAAAATAACCTTAAGAACTGCGATGCCGATAAACTTCTGCCGTTGGCTAAAGGATAAAACTCTGCAATCTCCTTAATGAAATCAATAACGCGCTCATCCTCTTTATAAGTAAGCCCCTTCTGAGCGAAATAACCGAAAGATATAGTCTCTCCGGTTTCAATTTCCCCTTTATCTGCTTTCTCCAATCCCTGTATAATATTAAGCAGGGTAGATTTTCCGGCACCGTTTTTTCCGATAATTCCTACCTTTTCACCACGCTGAAACTGATAACTGAAATCTTTTAAAAGAACTTTTGATCCGAAACTTTTATCAATATGTTTGAGTTCAAGAATTTTATTTCCAAGACGTTTCATTTCAAAATCCAGTTCCAAACCATCCTTTCTGGTATCGGTTTTGGCCACCTTTTCAGTTTCGTAAAAGGCATCAATTCTACTTTTTGATTTTGTAGTTCTGGCTTTGGGCTGTCTGCGCATCCATTCCAGTTCCTTTCTGTAAAGGTTATTGGCCTTATCAATCGTAGCATTAAGATTCTCCTCACGAATCATTTTATTCTCAAGATAAGTGGCATATGAACCATTGTGAACATAAAGATTTCTATCTTCCATTTCCCAGATAATGTCACAAACGCTGTCAAGGAAATATCGGTCGTGGGTTACAAGTAGTAATGTGATTTTTGCTTTATTCAGATAGTTTTCAAGCCATTCTACCATATCCACATCCAGGTGGTTGGTAGGTTCATCCATAATAAGGAGTGTGTGTCTGTGCTCGGCTCTTGTTTCTGTTAAAAGTTTAGCCAGTGCTACACGCTTGATCTGCCCTCCGGAAAGAGTTCCCATCTTGGCATCCAGATCGGTGATCTTCAGCTGGGAAAGAATCTGCTTCATTTCATTTTCCAGATCCCATGCCTTATGAACTTCCATATCAGCCAGTGCTTTCTCAATAAAATCATTATCAGTAGAATGGAGCGATTGGTGATAATTCTTCAGAGCAAGAATAGGCTTTGAATCCAGTGCCATCATAAATTCTTCAATGCTGAGCTTAGGATCATAATCAATTTCCTGATCAAATAATACCACCTGGATATCTTTGTTGATGATCGCAGTTCCGCTGTCTGCAATTTCTTTACCCATTAATATTTTCAGAAGGGTAGATTTTCCACTTCCGTTTTTGGCAACAATCGCAATTTTATCCCCTTCATTGATGTGAAAAGAAATGTTTTCAAATAGAACTTTGATGCCGTAAGATTTGGTAAGATTTTCTGCAGAAACGTAATTCATTGGAAATTAATGGTTTGATTTTAATTTTGAATTGAA
>JASLCD010000155.1 GCA_030146295.1 Chryseobacterium sp. | reverse complement strand
TGCTGAAAATAGCACCCGGCATCGGACGATAGCTGAAGCCCGGAGCAAAATTCACCTTTAAAAAAGGAAGGTAGACAAAAAACAGTCCGGAACCGATCCCGAAGATCATTGGCTCACTTAGTTTAAGGCCTTTATTAAGCAGTAGATTAGAAGCAACACCGTTTTCGCAATGCGCAGTCTGATGGTGTTCAAAGTTTAATTTCATTTGCTGATTGTATCTTTTCATGGGTCAAATTGAACAGGCACTATATTGCCTTATTCATTATTTCCCGTTGAAGTTTTTTAATTCATCCACTGAAATACCGAATGCTTCGGCATATTTTTTCAGTGCAGTTTCGCTTAGTGTGTTAAATACTTTGGGTTTAAAATGCCTTTTTACCCTCCATTGCCACATTCCTACATAAGAAGCAAGAACACCCAGATCCATTTTATTCAGTTCCATAAAATAGACAATAGGACTTACTCTATGATTGGCAACATTTTGTTTTGCTTCCTCAATTCTTTCATAAATAAGCTCCATTGATTCATCCAGAGCAGCTTTCTTGGCATCCCAGCCTGTACTGTTTGCTGTGGTGTAGTTGTCATTCTCGTCCGTCACATACAGAACTTCAGTCATGTTGGCGGATTTCAGGTTGCTTTCGTCTTGAGGCAGGTCTTGCTTTTTCATCTAAATAATGTTCATTTTTTTAGATTCCAGATGAAAAATATTCACCTGTTTTTTGATTCTTATAATCAGGTGGCTAAAATAGTGAAAATACATTATATGTAAATCATATTAAATCTGAGAGGGTTATTGCTTTGAAACAGAGGCTTTATCAAAAACACCCTGCACATCCTGATAGCCAATATGATTATGTTAAATTACGGATATCTATAAAATTTTGTTAATTTTTGGGAAAGTATTTATTGTTTGATTGTTTTATTTATATTTGTTAGTGTTAAACAACAAAAACTAATAATCAAAAACAAATTAAATTTCATGAAAAATTTAAAGTTACTTACAAAGAATGAGTTAAAAGGAGTGAAAGGAGGACTAACTGCTTACATTTCATGTGCCAATGGAACCAATGGTCAGATCCGTAATGTGAATGTCAATACTGATATTGCTTCTTCTGCAGAGCAGATTTGCGGCGGGAATGATTATGAGGTGATTATCTAAGGAGATATTCAATACATCAGATTAAATTCTACTTTTATTGTTTTATAAAAAATAAAACCTTCAAGTAAAAATTATAGACGGGACAGAAATGTTCCGTTTTTTTGTGGATTAAACTGTTTCTATCTGATGGTCAGTGTTTCACGGCTTTGTAAAATGTTTCACGTGAAATAATTCAATTTTTGATGATATTTAGAGTGGTGTATTTACTTGATTATCAGGTGTGTTGTGATGCATTTAGATGATGCGGAATAAATAAAAAATGCATGTTTTAAGATAAGGTTTTTAGAATCAACTCAATAGAAGTGGGCTTTAGCCCACTTGGGAAAAAAGAAAAAGATCAACTGGCTTTAGCCGAAATCTAGTTTTAAACACACATGTCACAAATGAATTACCCCAATATTCCCGAATCTATTGAAAGCATTAAATACCGAATAGCTTTAAAAACAAAAAAGCTGTACATGGGTACAGCTTTTATTATATATTGGGATGATTTTTACGACTTTACTTCCTGAATAAAAAGGTTGATTTCTGCTCTGATCAATAGTTCATCATTATGAAATGTCTCACAGAAAATGTGGCAAATATTCTCAAACTGTGAAATAAGCGAGGCTTTGGAAATGATTTTGTCATTCACTTTCGGAAGGGCAAAAATTTCAATTTTCTTGATGTTGGTAATAAACCCGATTACTTTTGTATCTGCTTCAGGGTTTTCAAAGAAGCACTGCCCAAGAATAGATGAGCAGGTCTGCGCCAGATTTTCGATTAATCCGGCTTCAACGAACTCATTATTGTGAACAAATATATTATCTTCTTTTATTTCAAAGGAAGTCACTACTTTTTCCTTGGTCAGTTCAAGAATATAGTCTGCCATAAGCATCGGCTCGCGATGCGGTAAAAAGTTGTGTATATTGATGATATTCTCTTCCTTTATTTCCATTTCCAGTTTATTTTACAGCGGTTTTCATTTGAGATTTTGCAATCACTTTACCGTTTAGTTTGGTCACAATATCTACCAGTGTAACTCCCATTACTTCATTAAGAATGGTTACTTCGGATTTCAGATGATCTCCTGTTTTAGGTAGTGTTTCAGCTTCAAAAGATTTAATAGCTCCAATATATCCGGTAGGGGCATCTTTTCCCAGCAGATAATATTTATATCCGGTATGCAGTGCTACACTTTGTGCCTGATGCTCAATCAGTCCTGATGCCTGAAAAAAACCATCCTGAATAAAAAGGTTGTCTTCTTTTACTTCAAAACCAGATAAAAGATGGCTTTCAGAATATTCTGATAACTCATGCACCATCACAAAAGGGAAGCGTTGCGGAATAAGGCTTTCTACAAAATCTTTATCAGAGGTTGGTAGTCTGTTTTCCATTAGCAAACTGTTAATAGAGCACAAGAATAAGCGAATCTTCCACTTTCAGGAACACATAGAAGTACTTTTTCTCCTTTTTTCAATGTTCCGGAGTTCATCAATTCTTCAAGGGCAATAAATATAGATCCTGCTCCGATGTTTCCAACTTCAGAAAGGTTATAGAACCATTTTTCTGCAGGGAAATCCATTCCTTTTTTGGCAAATTCTTCCTTCAGTCCATCTTTAAAGTAGCCTGAAGAAATATGAGCCAATACATGGTCAATTTTTTCCGGATCCAGATTGTGTTTGTCAAAAGAAGATCTTAAACTCTCTGCTCCTTTTACAAGAATATATTTATCAAGGATTTTAGTATCCTGTTTGATGGCGAAGATAGATTGCTTCAGCCATTCATCAGAAGGATAATCTGCCCATGATTTCAGGCTTCCGTCTTCCTGCTTGTCGCATCCGGCATACATACATGCTTCAATTTCGTGAGCATAAGAATAGAAATCAATGAATTCTACTTTTAAAGAAATACCGGTTTCTCTCGGTTTATTTTCTAACAGAAAAGCACCTGCTCCGTCAGAAAGCATCCATCTCAGGAATTCTCTTTTGAAAGCAATGATAGGCCTTTCTTCCAGTAATTTTAAATTTTCAGCCTCGTGGTTGAATTTATCAGCAGTCATCCATGCAGACATTCTTTCGGAACCTGCACATACAGCACTTTCCTGTACACCGGCTCTTACAGAAAGGAATCCATAATTAAGTGCATTCATCCCCGAGTTGCAAAGGCCCGTTGAGGTATTAATCTCGATAGATTTTCCGATGTTCAGTTCACCATGAACCATAGAAGCGTGTGAAGGCTGGATCTGGTCTGGTGACGTAGTTCCTACAGATAGTAATTTCATATCTTCCTTTTTGAAATTTTCATCAAAAAGTCCTTCAATTGCTTTTGCAGTAAGCTGCGCATTAGAGTGTGTAGGATTTCCTTCTTTGTCTAAAGCGTAGTATCTTGTCGTGATTTTATTATTTCTTAGGATAAGTGATTTTGCTTTAGATGGCGCATCATTGATAAGCCCAAGATAAGTCTCCATTTCATCATTCGCTACCGGCTCATTGGGTAAGTATTTTGATGCTTTTGTTATAAATACGTCGTACATTCTATTTTAAATTAATTCCTTGTAAATATTCTCTTTGTCTTTTTCTTTTAAACCAAAAGATAGGTGTTGTAAGCAGGTGTAAAACCAATACGATGGGTGAGATAACCCATATCGCAGCCATCAAATATACCTTAAAGAATTTGATCAGCAATGGTCGCTTCTCTTTTTTCTTGATAATGAGATTGGACCAGATTGTGAAAATTTTGTTTCCTACTTTCTCTACTCTTACCAAAAATGCCCTGATTTCCACGGCTCCGTTTTGTACCAAATCCGGCTGAAGCGTATCTAAATCATTATTTTTTAAATGTCTTTCGATAATTTCTCCATATTTTCCGGCACCATTAATTTCTTCGTCTGAAACTCCGGCTGCAGGAAGAAGTCCTGATTTCTCTTTTTTTCCGCCAATCATCCAGCGAACTACTGTTAATACACTTGTATAATTATCATGTCTGTCTACCAAAGCGATATTTCCAACCAATTTGGCTTTCATATCCTTTAAATATACCTTCAGTTTTTCCTGAGAAAACATCCACATATTTCTTGTCCCCGAAATGGTAACAACGGGAGTGTCTTTCAAAATCTGTTCCGCATAACCGCTTTTCAGAAATGAAATGATCGGAATAGATGGCGTTAAATACCAAACCTGATATCCGAAAATAATAAG
>JASLCD010000140.1 GCA_030146295.1 Chryseobacterium sp. | reverse complement strand
ATCAAAGTTTCAGTAATACCTGAATATGATAGTAAAAACAGTTATCCATCCGAAAACCGTTACGTTTTTAAATACAATATCACGATAGAAAATGACGGAAGCTTTCCTATCAAAGTATTGAAAAGAAAATGGTTAATTTTTGATGTAGGATTTGGATACACAGAGATTATAGGAGATGGCGTTATCGGCCTGACTCCTGAAATAGGGACTAGCGAAAATTTCGCTTACTTCTCCAATGTGATGCTTCGTTCCGGAGTAGGTAATATGAGCGGAAAATACCTGGTGAAAAACATGGAAACGCAAGAGACCTTCGAAATTGATATTCCGAAATTCAATCTGCTGTCTGAAGTTTTGAGCAACTAATATTATTCTTTAACGAATCTATGTCTGCTAATACCACTTTGAGATTTTACTTCCATAAAGTAGCCCCCTTTTAGCAGGTTAGAGACATTGATTTTAGCATCCGGATAATGTTCCTGAAGAATTAGTTTTCCTTCTGCGCTGTATACTTTTACCCATTCTATCCTGTCCGCATTTTTAAAGTAAACAAAGCCTTCTTTTACAGGATTTGGATAAATACTGTTAGCCTTTGATGCTTTCACTGTTTCATCTTTATTCTTCAGGAATGAACTGTTATAAAAGGCCTGATCACCTTGATTATTGGTCATTACCAAAACTTTTGTACTCCCTGAATAACTGATCTGATAATGATGAAGATTAGAATTATAAGCAAAATAATCTGAATATTTTGTAAAGAACGCAATGTTTTCAGGCATGGTACAGGTTTGATTTAATCCTACCATATAATCCCAAAACAATATTTGGTTTGTTGTAATATCCGTATTGTATATGTATGCAGTAATTGAAGTGCCACAAATTGAGCTTGTCAGATTGGTATACACATTGGAACTTGTCGGATTAAAAGTAAAGGTCATAACCGGAGTGCCTATTTCAGTATTTTGTGGCAGCATATAGGTTATATTATTTTTTACGATTTTAATAAGATTCCAGTCAGTATTGTAAAGTTCAGATTGGGCATGCACTAATGAGCCTAGGGCTAAGGCTAAAGAGAATATAAGTTTTTTCATGGTTTTTAATTTCTCTAAAGTTATAGCTTTTTGATATATTTCTTCAATATAGATTCATTTATTTCTTCATTTCTTGTAATAAACAATTTCTCAAATGCCAGCAAAGAAATTTTAGCACATACTTCAGCATCAGCTCCTGCTCTGTGATGGGTAAAATCTATCTTATGATATTCTGCTAAGGGTTTCAGTCCGTATTTCGGGAGATAATTCCATGATTTCTTGGCAAGCTGGATACTGCACAAATAATTCAATTTAGGGGTAAACATCCCGTAATGTTCCAGGGATCCTCTTAAAACAGAAGCATCAAAACCTGCATTATGAGCAATCATAAGGCTTCCGTACATCATATCCTGAGCTTCATACCATATCTCATCAAAAGTAGGTGCATCCTTCACATCTTCCGGTTGAATCCCATGTACCGCAATATTGAATTTATTGAAATAAGGAAAGCTTGGAGGTTTGATCAGCCAGGTTTTTGTTTCAACAATTTTAGAGTCCTGTACCACACATATCCCCATCTCACAAGCTGAACTTTTCTCGTGAGTGGCCGTTTCAAAATCTATTGCACAGAAATCCATTGTTTTAAATTATAAATTGTTGGTTGTTATTGAGGTTATAGTTGCTTGTTCTATAGTGTAATGTTCAAGGTTTAAAGTTAATTGAAGTTATAATTTTCTCTAATCCCTGCAACCTATCATCTATAATCTGCTACTTTCCTCCCAAAAAGTGTCTGAAAATCAGCCATTTTGATTGGTAGAACTCTTTCTTTTGATTTTTCTGACGAAGTTTCCATGTTCCCGGAAGCTGCCCGTAGAAACCAAAATGAGCTCTTACAACGGCCCAAAGGTGCGGAAAGCCATGCTTTAATCCGAAATAAATCCCGGCAACACCATCCAGACACAATCTGAAAAAGATCAGCCATAACAATTGGGGAAAAGGAAGATTCTTAAGCATCATAGAAAGGTTATTCCTGATGTTTAAAAAAGTTTTTTGTGCACTTTGTTTGTTAAGGGTACCTCCGCCTACATGATATACACTGGCTTTTCCGGTATAATAAATCTTTTTCCCGGAATTTATAAGTCTCCAGCAAAGGTCAATTTCTTCCTGATGCGCAAAAAATCTTGCATCGAAGCCATTCTGTTCCCAGAAGTCTTTTGAACGGATGAAAAAGCAGCATCCCGACGCCCAGAAGATCTCTGTATCATCATTATACTGGCCTTTATCTTCTTCCAGATCATCAAAAACCCTCCCTCTGCAATAAGGATATCCAAGATTATCTATTAATCCGCCTGCAGCTCCGGCAAACTCGAAAGAAGTTCTATTATGATACGATAAAATTTTAGGCTGTACAGCTGAAATGGAAGGATTTTTTTCCAACAATTCAAGAACAGGTTCTATCCAGTTCTCAGTAACTTCCACATCAGAATTGAGAAGACAGTAATATTCATTTGTGATGGCTTTCAATCCTTCATTGTAACCACCTGCAAAACCATAGTTTTTATTATTTTTAATAACGTTTACCGTGGGAAAATTCTTCTGTAAAAACTCGATGGAATCATCCGTAGAAAGATTATCAATAACAAAAATATCAGCATTCTGAGAAAATTGAACCACACCCGGAAGAAATTTTTCAAGCCAGTTTCTGCCGTTCCAGTTTAAGATGGCAACTGCCAGTTTTTTCTGCATGTCAATCTATTTTTTTTCGGAATCAAAATTTTTGATAGAGTCCTGATATTTCCATTTTCTATGTGACCAAAGGTAATTGTCCGGATGTTTTTGTAACGTGTTTTCCAGTAATTTATGAAACTTTCTTACCACTTCGTTTTCCACAAACTTGTCTCCGTCCGGATATATTCTATGATAATTGACCTGATAATATCCACGCTTTACCTTTTTCATCTCACAGTAGATAAAAACCAGATCCATTCTTGTAGCAAGCCTGTCATAACCTATGAAAGCAGGCGTACGCTGATTCAGAAATTCTAATCCGTAAGTAACATGAGCGTGGTGAGGCGTTTGGTCTGCTACAAACATATAAGCAGAATCTCCGTTGTTTTTAGATCTGAAAATATTTAGAATCACTTCATTGGCTTCCAGTGCTTCATTTCCGAATTTGTTTCGGACCAGCTTCATCTGATTCTCCCAAAAGTCATTATTTACCTTTCTGTATACAGGATGGCAATGAGCCTGAGGAATAATTTTTGCCAACGCATTGATCCATTCCCAGTTGAAAACGTGACCCGCCAGTAAAATAATGTTTTTTCCTTCTTCTTTGGCCTCATGAAACAGATGCTGGTTGATATGCTGCATCCTCACTCTGGATTCAGTTTCCGAAATGCTGAAAGATTTGATAGTCTCTACCAGATAATCTGAAAAATTAAGGTAGAATTTTTTTCGGATCTCTTTGATCTCTTCTTCAGACTTATCAGGGAAAGAGTTTTTCAGGTTTTGGGTAATAACCTCTTTTCTGTATCCTACGAGATAATAATTTAAGAAAAAGATCACATCCGAAAAAATATATAATATTTTAAGCGGAAGCTTAGAGATCAGATATAATATTTTGATTAGAAAATTCATAAAACACGCAAATTTAGTGATAATAAAATTATGGTTCTATTTTTGCAGGTGGATATATATTATTTTTTTTACTTTTATATTATGAAAAAATTGATAATTTTCGCTTTTCTGGGATTAAGCACTCTTGCTTTTTCACAGGATGTAAAAAATACGCTGGATAAAGGAAAGCAAAAAACAGCGCTTATAGTGCCTACTGAGCAGAAAGAGTTGGAAGCAAAGAAAAAAGCTGCTGAAGAAAAAGCAAAGCTTCCTAAGCCCTATGATCCAAAAGCGGATGCTCAGGCTGATATTAATAAAGCAATCGCTCAGGCTAAGAAAGAAGGTAAAAATGTAATGATTCAGGCGGGTGGTAACTGGTGTATCTGGTGTCTTCGTTTTAATAATTATGTACAGACTACTCCTGAACTGAAGGAATTAGCAGATAAAAACTATGTATACTACCACCTTAACTTTTCTCCTGACAACAAGAATGAAAAAGTTTTTGCCCAATATGGTAATCCGGGTGAGAAATTTGGATATCCGGTGTTTATTGTTTTAGATAAAGACGGAAAAATGATCAAAGTTCAGCAGAGTGATGTGCTGGAAGAGGGAAAAGGATACAGTAAAGAAAAAGTAAAGGAATTCTTTACAACATGGGCTCCTAAAAAAGGATAAAATATAAAAAACTGCTTCAGCAATGAGGCAGTTTTTTTATGATCTGATGGGTAAAAATAGGTAGAATAATAACATGTAGACATTATAATAACTTTTTAATCCAGCTTAATTTTTTTTCTGAATAAGGGGGATATTTAATATTTGGTTCACCCCAGGTAGCTTTTTCCAGCACCGCTTTTTGATGTGAAAAGGCTTCAAAACCATATTTACCATGATAATTTCCTATTCCAGAGCTTCCTACTCCTCCAAAAGGAAGATTATCGTTGCTTAAATGCATTACTGTATCATTGATGCAGCCTCCTCCGAATGACAATTTCCTCGTAAAATTTTCCTTCTCTTCAGAATTATTGGTGAAAAGATAAGCTGCCAGTGGCTTTTCAAGTTCCAGAATAGAGTTTAGCGCTGCATTGTAATTCTGAAAACTGATGACCGGAAGGAGAGGTCCAAAAATTTCTTCCTGCATGATTTCGTCATTCCAGTTTACATGGTTCAGAATAGTAGGTTCTATGTGGAGCTTTTCTTCATTACAATGACCTCCGGAATAGACTTTCTCCTGATCAATTAGTTTTATCAGTCGTTGGAAATTCCTTTGGTTAATAATTCTTGTGTATTGTTCAGAATCCTGACTGTATTTGAATTCTTTGATATACTTTCTGAGCATTTCCAGAAACTGTTCCTGAATGGTTTCCTCTACCAACAAATAATCAGGAGCAACGCAGGTTTGTCCGGCATTGAGGAATTTTCCCCACACAATTCTTTTTGCGGCTATTTCGAGATTGGCATTTTTCGTAACAATAGCCGGAGATTTTCCGCCTAATTCAAGGGTTACCGGAGTAAGATGTTCTGCAGCTGCTTTATATACAATTTTTCCGACTTTTGTACTTCCTGTAAAGAATATTTTGTCAAATTTTAATTGTAAAAGAGCGGTCGTCTCCTCAATACCTCCTTCATATACGTAAAGGTATTCAGGCGGGAAGTTTTCATTGATGAGAGAAGCCATCGCTTTCATTGTATTCTCTGCTATTTCACTGGGCTTAAGAATACAGCAGTTTCCTGCAGCCATTGCCGCAATAATGGGAGAAAGCGATAGTTGATAAGGATAATTCCAGGCTCCAATGACCAATACACAACCCAATGGATCAGCATAAATTTTACTGTTTCCCAACTGATTGACGAGATTGGTGCTTACTTTTTTAGGCTTTGAAAGAGACTTTAAGTTCTTGATATAATAATTGATATCATTAAGAATAAAAGATAATTCTGTTGTGAAAGTATCAAATTTTGACTTGCCAAAATCCTGGTTAATCGCTTCACACAGTATATTTTCATTAGAAATAATAAGACTTTTAAGCTTTTCAAGATACATTTTCCGGAAACCAAGGCTCTTGGTTTGCTGTGTGGTGAAAAAATCTCTTTGCTTCAGTAAAATGCTTTCTATTTCCATAGGTGGATTTTTATATTAAACGTTCTTATTTCCAGTATCGTATGGAGTGGAACTTTATTCATTATAACGAAATATTAATTTAAATAAAAATAGTATAATATTATATTTTAATTAATAAAATTATGATTATTATGAAATTCATTGTTTGGTGATAAAAAATATTGTAGTTTTATTTGTATAAAATTGGCGGATGAGAAAATTGGTCTATTTGTTTCCCTTATTCTTTTGTTATTTCACTTATGCACAATGTACAAGTTGTGGCATTCAAAATCCTACAGATCCTAATTATCATTTTCCGGATAATACAACGGTTTGTTTTACTTCGGATATGACTTTCAATAACCCAACTTTTGGTACGAATTCTAAGATTTGTATTGCTTCTGGTGTCACCTTACAGTTTCAGAACAATATCAGTGGAGTTACCAATGCTCCGATGAGTTTTGAAGTTCATGGAACATTAAACTTTAACCAGACAATAACGAGTGTTGCCGATCTTGATGTACATGTTTACAATACCGGAAATATAACGGTAGGGGGAGGAAATGGAAACCTGACCATGAATGGGCAGATCAATAAAATTGTTAATGAAGGGCTGATAGAGCTTGGCGTTTTGCAGTTGGGAGATAATACTTCCAATACGATTGATAATTTTGGAAATCTGAATATTAACGGAAACCTGAATATGAGCAATTCTGCCACTACTTTGTTCAGAAATGAAGGAGGCGGGCTGATTTTGCTCAGTGGGAACTACGGAAATAGTGAACAGAGTGTTTATGTGAATTGTGGAACCATTATCTCTCAGAACGGATTTAACATCAATGGCGGTAAAATTATCAATACAGGATTTTTTACCGTTGGAGGAGATATTAATTTATCAGGAAGCAGCAGTGAAATTTATAATTATGGACTTTTTACCTCCACGGGAAATATGAATAATGCGCCTGCTGATGCGGTTATTTATAACGAAGGAGAATTGGCATTGAACCAATTTCAGGGAGGAAATACTGCTATTCAGGGGCCTTCTTCATCTACAAAAAAAGGATATATAGTGTTGCAAAATGCTATTCAGGTCGGAAATGTTGTGATTGGCCCTAATCTCGATTTTAGAATGACTACAGGTGTTTCTGATCCAGGTACGGTTTTTATGAACAGTACTCCGAGCTCCCTTACGAATGTTACCTATGATTGTGCTTCTACCAGCAGCTGTAGTGCACCTTTGATTATCAATCCCGGATTTTGCCCTGCCATTAACGGAGATTTACCCCCAATGGCGGTAGATGATGCCTATACTATGGTGGCAGGAGGATCTTCTGCAGGAATTGTTCTGGATAACGACTTTGAAACTTATGGCGGAGCACAGGCAACGCTTTCTAATGTTATTTTATCTCAAATATCAACTTCAAATCCGAATATTTCACTCAATACAACTGATGGACATGTTCTTGTAGCTGCGGGAACGCCTCCAGGAAATTATACTTTAGTCTATCAAATCTGTCAGACCGCTTCTCCATCAAATTGTGATACGGCAACGGTAACCGTTACGATTCAAGGAAATGTACCTTGTTATAAGTCTGCAGTGACAGCAGGAACCGTGCTTTCTTCAGATTTTGGAATTACTTCATTAAGCAGAGCGGAGCGCGGAGGAAGCAACTGGCCGGGAGTAAGAAAGGGAGCTTGGGCTGTACTGGAATCAAAGAATAAAGGTTTTGTTCTTAACAGGCTTACCGATGCTCAGGTAGCAGCCATTCCACAGGCAGATCTTAAAGAAGGAATGATAGTTTACAATACCATACAAAATTGTCTGCAGGTTAATATTGACGGTACTTCTACGGGCTGGAAATGTTTTAATACTCAAACCTGTCCGGATTAACAAAAACAGAATAGTTATGAAGAAAATAAGCTTAATCATGATAATAATTGCATCTGTGAGTTGTAATGCTCAGATTGCTTTGGGAAAAACTACTTTGGAATCAGCTTCGTCATCCGTTGAGTTTGGAAATGAAAACCGCGGACTTGTGCTTCCATGGGCTGCCAATACTTCTGGCATTCAGAACGTGGTGAATGGTACGATGATATTTGATACCTCAGATATGAAGGTAAAAGTGTATCAAAATAACCTTTGGAAAGATCTTTCAGTGGATGGAACAGGTGCTGCGGATACCAGTCTTCAGGATAGTTTAACAGATCAGCCCGATGCAAAAGTTTCCGTAGGAACACCATCATCTGTCTCCGGAATTCTGGTGCTTGAAGACAGTAATAAAGCCATGATTTTACCAAAAGTAGCTTCTCCGCATCTCAATATTATTGCACCAGCCGCCGGAATGATGGTCTATGATACCCAAAAAAAGCAACTAGCAGTTTTCAACGGAACTGTCTGGTCTTTCTGGGGAGAATAATTTTACATGATATTTCTTACTGCTATTTTTACAGGATGATAAAGGAGCAGACCAATGGCTGTAACAAGTGCCAGCCAGAAGAGTCCTGTGAAAATTTCCATATTCGAAAGGAGAATAGACTGTGCTGTTATTTTGGCCTTAAAAGCTCCAGCTGTCATAGATAAAGAATCATTCACGGATAATTTCGAAATATTTGCTCCGAAAATTTGGTTCCATTGACTGTAAAATACAGGATTGGTGTCTGTAAAACTGGCACTGAGTGTATCAGAATGTTTTAATGTTAAAAAAAGCATCAGGTTTTGCATCAGAGCATATCCTATAGCGGTCGTCCAGAAACGGGTTGTAGTTCCTAACGCTGTTGCATTGGATACATATTCTTCCGGAGTTCCTGAAATCAGAAAGAAAACAAGCGGTGTAAATAATAATCCCTGGGCGACTCCCTGCAGAAATAAAGGCGGACAGATCGTGGACAGGGTAGTATCAGGATAAAAAGTATACGTAAACCAGGCGCAATCTATGGCCAGTAAAAGAAATCCTGTGAAGAAAACAATCCTTGAAGAAATTCCGCGGACCAGGCAAATTCCCGATAATACTATTCCCAGAAGAGTTCCTGCAACATTCCAGTACTGGATATTTACAATATAATCCCAGGGCCATTTCCATACCGTAGCCATGATGCTGTAGACATTATTCAGCCCGGAACGGATCAGGTAAAAAATGAAAAACAGAATCATTCCTGCAATCACATTTTTTGAACTGAAAACTTCAAAATGGAACAACGGTCTCTTGGAGTTTCTTTGTTTCAACATAAATAACCCTCCCGAAAGAAGAAATATAAACAGGCACATGATGATGGTATCAGACTCCAACCACATGAGTCTTTTCCCATAAATGATAGCATAACCGCCAGCCTGCAGACAGACCCAAAGTAAAAACCAGCTGGTAATATCCAATTGGTATAAAGGCTTTTTAGGGAAAAATCTGTTTCTGTTGAATAAGGCAATCCCAATTATCAGAACAAATACATGAAAATAGACCATCATCAGGATCATATGCTGAAAATCATAATCTTCAATGCTTGATTTCAGCAGGGAAGTGGTGATGGTTCCTCCGGTCAGCATGATGGTATACATGAAAAGGTAAGCCAGAACTTTGGCGTGCTTTGTTTTTAGTTCTGCAATAATCAAAGGAAGGAAAATAGCACCTTCCAACAATCCGAAAATTCCCTCTAAAAACCGGATGACCAATATAACATGATAATCATTGGTGACTGATAAAATGTAAAGAATAATAACGGAAATGGAAGCCATCAGCAAAACATAATATTTGACGCTGAAATAGGCCATAAACCGCTGTAAAACTAAAAGGGTAACCACAAATGTCCCGTACATCAAAATCATTAAATACTGGATGTCATCTGAATCTACATCCATAAAAGAAGAAGTGAAGGCGCTGTTGGAATGCAAAAGCGACAACAACATCAGGTGGGGAAACAAAGCCAATATAAGAAGAGGTAGTTTCAGCCATTGTGGTACCCATTTATGATAAACTGTATTGTGTTGCATAATTTTTTGAAAGCATTACGCTAAGAATGCTGAAAAGGCAGGAGTGCCTTAGTTTAAAAATGCGAAAAGACAAAAGGCAAAGGTGTAAAAGTAAAAGGTAAAATGGCAAATATGCTTAAGAAAAAATTTGCAGACTTGCTATTTTGCGGTTTGCCTTTTCGCTAAAAAAATAATTTAATCGTAAATCTGAAATATGTTGATTGGAGGTAATTTTGTACTCAAAACTCTAAAACCCAAATTCCCTCCCACACTCAAACTCATATCTTCTTCGCACTTACCAGAACATTCATCCCGGAAAGCAGCTTTTCGTTGTCTTTATTGTTATCCAGAATAATTTTCACAGGAAATCTCTGTTCGATTTTTACAAAGTTTCCGGTTGCATTATCCGGTTTTACTAATGAAAACTGAGAACCTGAAGCTGGGGAAACAGAAAGTATTTTTCCTTTAAATTCCACATCGGGATAAGCATCCGCGGTGATGATGACTTCCTTGCTCTGATCAATCTGTCCAAGCTGTGTTTCCTTATAATTGGCAATAATCCATTTTTCTTTGCTTACAATCTGAACCAGAGCCTGACCTTCTTTAATCAACTGCCCTTCCTGAATGGTCTTTTTTCCTACCCATCCGTCATAAGGTGCTGTAATCACCGTATAAGAAAGATACAATTTAGCATTGTTAAGACTTGCTGAACTCTGCTGAATCTGGCTTTTTACGGGGGCTACTTTGGTCTGTTGCTCACTAGCTCCGGCTCTTACTGCATTTTTCTGTTGTTCTAGGGCTAAAAGATTGGCTTTTGACTGTTCATAAGAAGCTTTTACATTCTCAAATTCCTGTTCTGTGGCCGCATCTTCTGCCAAAAGGTTTTTATATCTTTTATAATCCTGTTCTGTTCTCCAGATGTCAATTCTTGCGGAAGCAATTTTAGCATCAATGATTTTCGTATCACTTTCTTTGGTACTGACACCGCTTTCGATGGTGCTGATGGTTGCTGTGTTTGCATGAAGATTAGCCTCTGCCATTTGTACCTGATTCACAAATTCTCTGTTGTCTATGACGATTAAAGTATCTCCTTGATGCACAAATTGATTTTCGTTAAACTTAATCGTTTTGATGAAACCTGATACTTTACTGGATACAGGTGTTATATATTGCTCAATCTGTGCATCATTTGTCGTAACATTTTTTCTCGAAAAAAGATAAAAGCTGACCATTCCCGTGATTCCGCTTATAATCAGGATCCAGGCCAGTAAAGTAATAGACTTGTTGATTCTTTTTTCCTTTTGTGTCAATTGTTTCTGTGCCATAGTTTTTATAAGTTCCCAATCGTATATTGGAGTTGGTAATATTTAAGTTGTCTGTTGATTTTTACGGAGATAAGATTAGATTCTGCCTCCAGATAAGTATTGTCGGCATCTATCAGTTCAGTGATAAGACTTAGTTTATTTGCATATTTTGTTCTTACAATGCGATAGTTCTCTTTAGCCTGGTCAATTGCTTCTTCAGCAATTTTCACTTTCTGGTCTGTTTCTTCAAACTTTTTGTAGGCTTCATATACATTGTGTCTTATTTTTTCTTCATTTTCCTCTATCTGAAGCTTAGCAAGGTCTATATTTTCCCGTGCTTCCCGCATTTTGTATTTATTCTTATAGAGGTTTTCGATAGGATAGGTAAGATTTACCCCCAGCATTCCCAGGCGATAGGCATAGGGCTCAGGAGGAAAGAACATCATATTCGGATATTTTAAAAAATATTCTCCGCCGGCTGTAATTTTAGGTAAATAATTTGCTTTGGTAATTTTTTGGTCCAATTCCTTCAGTGAAAGGTTTTTGTGGGTGATTTCAACGGATTCATTTTTGTTTAAAGCCGTTTCTGTCAACTCATCAACATAAGGAATTGCAGCATTATCCGAAATCAGATCTTCTGTATTCACATGCATTTCCTGATTTTCAGGCAGGGAAAGAATGGTCTTAAGCTTATGCTCTGCAATCTGAATATCGTTATCCAGCTCTGTCCAGCTCATTTTATGATTGGAAAGCTGCAGGGAAGTTCTCAGTACCTCGTTCACTGTTACCACTCCGTTGGCTTTAAGAGCTTTTACCTGTTTGATGTTGACAGAATCTTCTTTCATTTTATCATTAATAAGGCTCTGCTGTTCTTTTAAATGATGGATCTGTAGAAAAGCTGTAATGATCTCCATGGTAAGCTGTCTCTCGTCCAGATGCGTTCTTAAGGCTGAAATTTCAGTATCAATAGCCGCTTTCTTTTCTGTGTTTTTTATTTTACCCCCCATGTAGACCGGAATAGAAGCAGATAATGTAAAATCATACATACCATTGATGGCATCATACTTTGTCGCTTTATTAAATACGCCATTCTGATGTTGAAACAGATTGGTTACCTGGGTGTAACTGGTATGAAATTCAATGTCCGGAAGCTTTTCCATTTTGAGATCTTTTTCCCTGGTTACAGACATTTCCTGTTTTAGATGACTGATCTGTATGTTTTTGTTATTTTTCAAACCAATCTCTACAGCTTGCTGTAAGCCGAGATGCTGGTAATCTATCAGCTGTGAATGTAAAAAGTTGCTCAATAATAAGCACAACGCGATGCACAGATACCGGCATGCGTTAAATATGATATTCATAAATTAATTAAAGGATTTTTGCTAAAATGATTTTGATGCCGCAAAGTTACGACGACAAGTATCGGACCCTATTTGTGAAAACAGAAAAAGATTTGCTCATTTGCGCCAATTTAAAAATTCTTCCTATCTTTATTTCATGAATGACAGCCATTTTGAAGCCGTAGAAGAAGAGGATGCCGAATTTTACATCTATCATGTCCTCACAGGCAATGTAACAACAGAGATTCATTACCACAGTTCTGCACAATTAGTATATGCAGAAGGAGGTATTGTGCACGTTTTTACAGATCAGAAACACTGGTATCTTCCTGCGAGATGCTTTATGTGGATTCCTGCCGGAACGCCGCACTACATTTTTTCTACCAGTCCGAAAGTCGATTTGTATAATTTTTATTTTAAGAAGGAAGAAAATGAAAATGGCTTTTTTGATGAAATTAATATTTATTCTGTCAATAATTTACTTCGGGAAATGATTTTCTATACTAAAGATTGGGATGGGAAAATTACAAAAAATGATGGATCTAAATATTATTTTCTCAAAGCTCTAAAAGGTGTTTTACAGGAAAAAGAGAATAAACATCTGGCATTTCCGATACAGCATCCTTTTCCAAAAGATGAAACATTACTGAAGATTGCAAGATACATTCATGCTAACCTTGAAAAGCCTCTTACCATCGAATCTACGGCAAAGGAATTCGGAATGAGTACAAGAACCCTTTCGAGGAGATTTAAAGAGATTTTAGGTATGAATTACGTTCGTTTTCTAAGGGCATTACGAATTACACGTTCTCTTGAACTGATGCTGGAAGGAAAATACAATATGTATGAAATAGCAATGATGGTAGGGTACAACAGTCTTTCGTCTTTCAGCAATATTTTTAAAAAGGTAATCGGTATTGCCCCTACGGAATATCAGCAGAAATTGAGAGGAGATAAGCAGTGAGTAGGAGCGTTTGAGGGGTTGAGATTCAGGTTACGGGATAACAGGTTTTTATATTACGGGATCAACTTTCTTGCCTGTTCTCTTACGTGTAACGTTGTGAAAAAGCCAATATAGCGAGTAATAGCAGTTAAGATTTCCTACATTCTTGCATAGCAGAAAGACACGGTACTCCTATATACGCAAAAAAAAACCACCTCAAATAAATGAAGTGGTCTTGTATGGTGAGAAAATCTCAGTTGCTTAAATTAAGCTTCTTCAGATTTAACTTCTTCCTTTTTAGCAGCAGGAGCAGCTACAACCGGAGCGTCAGATACGATATCGAATTCGAAATTGTACTCAACGTTTCTGTGTAATCTGATGTT
>JASLCD010000112.1 GCA_030146295.1 Chryseobacterium sp. | reverse complement strand
TTTAAATGTTTTTAGGTATAAAAATAATATTGTTGATGTACTGAGTTTTATTTTTTTCGTCGTTTGTATTTTGTGTGATGATATCTTCAGTAAGATTTTCCAGGGTAAAGCTGTTTCTGTTCAGATATTTTGCTTCATATCCCCAGTTTATTACTTCAGATATTTCATTCCATATTGGAGTCAGGTGGTGTCTTTGTTCCATTTCAACCATTAATGTCGGCATGAATTGTCTGATGGTTTCTTTCGCTCCGGAAAGTGTTTTTATTTCGTTTCCTTCAACGTCTATTTTGATGAAATCAAGCCTGTTGAAATGTTCCAGTGCCGCCCATTCATCCAGTTTGATCACTTTTACTTTTTCCGTATAGCTTTTTTCTTCTCCTTTTTCCTTGTATGAAGTATTTAAAGTACCGCGGGAAGCAATTGTTTTTCCATTAATAATGGGTACTTTGAACTCGGCAATTCTATTTTCGTCAGAAAGAGCCAGAGGAAAGATATGCATGGTCGGAAATAGTCTTTTTAATCGTCGGTAAAGCTTCTTATTGGGTTCGAAACCATAAATATGATCATGGTTCAATGTGTTTTCCAATTGGTATAAAAAAGTTCCTACGTTCGCACCAATGTCCAGTATAACAGCATTTTTAGGAAGGTATTCTTTGATCCATACCAGTTCCGGTTCTACATTGCGTTCCGAAAAATTACTTTTATTAAGATTATTTAACGTTTTAAAATATCTTTTTTTGTAGAAATTCGGGCTTATATACTGTAGTTTTTCTGCGATTTTTTGGTATAAAGACATCGTGAGCTTTTTGACGAACAGCAAAGATAAGCAAAAATGTAAAACTTTTCTTAAAAAATGTTAATTATAATAGGTTGATTTTCAGAAGTTATACGTAATATTTATTTTTGCAATGCGTTGAGCTTTACTATATTTCCGGTTTGTCACAGAGACACCTTTATTTCCGGAACCCTGTATTTAAAATATCCTGGCGCGCCGGACTACACGCAATCATTTGTGAAATCTGCACTATCTGTCGTTAGAAAATCAATCAAACAGTGTATTAAAGAAAAGGCGTATTCAGGAAATCATTCAACGGTTTCATCAGTTGGAAAACTTTATTCATGTTTTTCACTGCATTTTTATCAAGTACTTCCTCGTCTTTTAAAGAATAGACTACAATGAAATTTTTAAGTTTCAGATATTCACCCATAGGATCTTCTTTTTCAAAACCTTGCGGGATTTTTTTCAGTTTGTCATCCTGATCCAATTCCGGGAAGTGTTTTTTAAAATCCTTATGGTTGAGAATTTTAAGAAAATCATCACCATACAACGATATTTCTTTACGTACTTCTTTCAAGACAGAAGATTCAGGCATATAGATACCTCCGGCTAAAAAGGATTTTCCAGGCTCTATATGAAGATAGTAGCCGCCTTTCTGATTTCCCTTTCCCATCCCCAGAGAGGCTCCGAAATTGGTTTTATAAGGAGATTTGTCTTTGGAGAATCTTGTATCTCTGTAAATTCTGAACAGGGCTTTTTTACTGTCAATTTTAGCAAGTTCTTCATCAAAACCGGACATCTCTTTAATCAGTTCATCCAAAAATGAAACAACATTTTGCTGAGATTCTGTATACAGATTTTTATTCTCATTGAACCATTCGCGGTTGTTATTCTTATTTAACTTTTTTAAGAAATCGAATGTATTGGAAGAAATGCTTGCAGACATACTGTGTTGGGTGTTTGTTATTGTTGTTAAGTAAGATTTATAAAGGCCTCTCAGTTCCGGATTCCGAAACCTTGCAACCCGAATCTCACCACTCAAATGTACAAAAACTATTCATATCTCAATGCTTCAATAGGATCAAGTTTTGAAGCTTTAAGGGCAGGATAATACCCGAAAAAGACTCCTGTTACAGCACACACGATAAAGGATACAATAATAGATGATTCCGTAATGAAAGTTGGCCACGAAAGGAAAAAAGTAACCAGTTCTGAAGAGAGAATACCCAAGAGCACTCCAAGAATTCCACCGGTGATGCTGATAAGTACAGCTTCAATCAGAAACTGGTACAGGATATCTTTTCCTCTTGCACCGATAGACATTCTCAGTCCGATTTCTTTGGTCCGTTCCGTAACAGATACGTACATGATATTCATGATTCCGATTCCTCCTACAATAAGAGAAATACCGGCAATAGCTGATAACAGCACGGTCAGCAGCTGGCTGGTAGAACTCATGGTCGAAATAAGTTCAGCCTGGGTTCTTACACTGAAGTCATCGTTGCTTCCGTCAACAGGCAATCGGTGTTGTTTTCTTAAAATTTCAGAAACCTGATCTGTTGCCTGCTGTGAAGTATTTTCATTTGAAGAGGCTGCATAAATGGTCTGAACGTAGGTGATTCCCAAAAATCTTCTCTGTACCGTATTGAATGGTGCGATGATCACATCATCCTGATCCTGTCCGAATGCATTGGAACCTTTAGGTGCGAGGATTCCGATTACCTTCATCGGAACTTTATTAAAGCGTATGATGCTTCCTACGGGATCTTCTCCTCCAGGGAACAGATTGCTGTAAACAGTTTGCCCCAGGAGGCATACTTTGTTGGAGGACGTGACATCTTTTTTGGTGAAAAGATTACCACTTGCAATGCTCCAGTCTCTGATGCTGAAATATTCTTCATTTACGCCCTGTAATTGAGTGGGCCAGTTATTCGGGCCGTTGATGGACTGCCCGTTGGTCTGTACGGCAGGGGAAACATAAGATACGTCCGGAGCACCTTTTGAAATAGCATCTGCATCCTGAGGCTTCAGGGTTTGTAATCCAGAAGCTCCTATTCTGGCACCCCCAGAAACATTCACATTGCTGGAAGGGCGAATGGTGATCATATTGGAACCCATAGAAGAAAGCTGGTCGCTGATACTTTTCTTTGAACCTTCGCCAATGGCGGTCATCGCAATCACTGAAGCCACACCGATAATGATCCCGAGCATGGTTAAAAATGCACGAAGTTTATTCCGTAAAAGCGCTTTCCAGGCAATTCTAAAAAGGTTTGAGAGGTTCATTGCAATGGGTTTTTAGTTTAAAACTATTTGTAGTCGTCATTTACCGGAAGATGTTCCAGAGCATCTTTGGCAGATTTTATATGATCATTTTTGACGTCTTTAATGACTTTTCCGTCCCGAAGGGTCACTGTTCTGCTGCTGAAGGTAGCAATGTCGGGTTCGTGGGTTACAAAGACAATGGTTCGTCCCTGTTTATGCAGATCCTGCATAAGGGCCATGATTTCATATGATGTTCTGGTGTCCAGGTTTCCGGTAGCTTCATCGGCAAGAATCATTACGGGTTCATTTACCAAAGCCCGGGCAATAGCGACTCTTTGCTGCTGTCCTCCGGACATCTGGTTGGGAAGGTGATCGACTCTGCTTTCGAGTTTTACGGCAGCCAGAGCAGCTAAAGCTCTGTTGTGACGCTCCTCTGTAGATACTTTTGAGTTATAAAGGAGAGGCAGCTCTACATTTTCTTTTGCCGTAGTTCTCGGAAGAAGATTGTAAGCCTGAAATACAAAACCGATTTTTTGATTTCGCAATACGGCTAATTCATCACGGTCAAGATTCTTAATATTGACACCATCCAGAATATAATCTCCTCCAGAAGGTTTATCCAGACAGCCGATGATATTAAGCAAGGTTGATTTTCCAGAACCGCTGCTTCCCATAATGGTAACGAATTCACCTCTCTCTACCGTAAATGTAACACCTTTCAGTGCATGAACAACTTCTTCGCCCATCTTGAATTCTCTTTTCAGATCCATGATTTCCAGAATTTTTTCTGCCATGACGTATTTATTTTGCTAGTTGCTTATTTTATTTAGATGTGATCGGTTCCGGAATTTATGGTTATCTCGGTCCGCCGCCGCCACCGCTGTTTCTATTGTTGTTTCCGCCACCTCTTCTTTGAGGCATAAACGGACTTTTAGCCTGCTGTCCGCCGGAGGATTTTTTTGACAATACTTTATAACCTGTAATGAGATTGTCGTTTTTATTTAATCCTGAAACAACCTGTATTTCGGTGTCATTATCCATTCCGGTTTTTATCTTTTTACGGGAAATGGTACTGTCCTTAGCAATGATCCAGACAGCCGCTTCGTTTTTCTTTTCGGATCCTTTGTTTTTATTCTGGTTCTTCCATTGGCCTTTTTCATGTTTTTTACCATTGGCAAATGGAGAATTTATTTTGTATTTCTGGATGATCAGACTGTCCGGCCTGAAGCTGGTTGCTGCCACCGGAATTTTCATCACATTGTCTAAAACCTGTGTGTAAATTGTAATATTTGCCGTCATTCCCGGCTTCAGTTTTAAACCTGAATTATCTGCATTGATGATCGTGGTATAATTGACCACATTCGATGAAACGGTAGGATGGAGGCGGACTTCGGAAACCTGGCCGTCAAATGTTTCATCGGGAAAAGCGTCTACTGTAAAGGTTGCCTTCTGACCCACTTTTACATTGCCGATATCGGCCTCATCTACAGAGGCTCGCACCCTCATCTTGGTGAGATCCTTGGCAATACTGAATAGAGTAGGTGTACTGAAGCTTGAGGCCACGGTTTGCCCTTCACTTACATTCCTGTTGAGTATCGTTCCGTCTATCGGAGAATAGATATTGGTAAGGGAAAGATTTTTGTTGGCAGTGGAAAGCTGAGCAGTTACGGTACCTACCTGTGCTTTTGCTATATTGTATTGGTTCGTAGCATTGTCAAAATCTGCTTTACTGATAGCACCTACTTTATACAGCTGCGACTGCCGGTTGATGTTAATCTCATTATAGGCAAGATTGCTTTTCGCGTTTTGTAAATTGGCTTTATATTGTTCAGACTGGAACTGCAGTAAGTCGGGATCTAAAGTAGCCAGCAGCTGTCCTTTCTTCACAGTAGAATTAAAGTCAACATAAATACTTTTGATGATTCCTGATACCTGGGTACCTACAGCAACAGTATCTACAGGCTGAATGGTCCCGGTAGCTGTAATGGAATTTGAAATTTCTCCCATTTCAGGCTTTACGGTTTCCAGCTGAATTTTTATTTCTTTCTCTCTGATGAAGAAAAACCAGGCTGCACCCATTACAATGATGCCGCCCACAACCCAGTACAACCATTTTTTATTCTTTGTTTTCATAATTTACTTTAGATTTATAGGGTTACCTGCGTAAAATTCGTAGATCTGTTTATTGAGCACTGCAGTGTATTTAGCCTGCAGGTAATTCTGAACAGATTGTATATAAAGTAATCTTTGCTGCTGAAGCTGTACATAATCAATACTGCCAAGTTTCATTTGAGCGTTGACAATATCATAACTCTGTTTGCTGATATCCATCTGTTGGAAGGCGGAATCATACTGCGACAAGGCATTCTGAAGATTGATATAAGACTGTTCTACCTGTTGATTCAAGACGGTTTTGGTGTTTTCTAAATCAAGATTAGCTTGTTCAATGGCAATTTTTGATTTCTCAATCTGTGTTTTATAGATTCTGTTATTGTAAATCGGAATTCCCAAACTTAACCCGATAGGCATATAGAAATTGTTTCCCAGCTGATTAAAATAATTTCCATTGCCGTTGGAATAATTGGTTGAGATGTTTCCTACCAGGCTTAGTGTGGGCTGGATAGAAGCTTTAGCCATTTTCAGATTTGTATTGGAGTTTTCTACATTCAGTTCACTGTATTTTACTTCAGGGCGTTGGTTTTGTGCCAGATTCTGGACATCCAGCAATGGTTTCAACTGATCTTCTACAATAATGTTGTCTGGTTTTACAATCTGAAAATCGTAATGGGAAGGAAGCTGAAGGATCTGTTTTAAATTGACAGTATTGGTCCGCAGATTATTTTGGGCAGAGGTCAGATTATACTGATCCTGGGCAACCTGTGACTGGATCTGTAGATAATTTAATTTTGAAAGACTTCCAGCTTTATAGAGCTGGTCGCCTTGTTTTAGTTGAGTTTGGGTCGTTTTCAGAACATTTTCAAGAGAAATAATATTCTCCTGGTTCATCAGAATATTCAGATAAGCCTGGGTGATACTCAGGGTGATGTTGTTTTCTGCTTCCTGTACGGAGAGATCGGCCATTTGTACCAATAAATTTTTGGATGTTTCATTGTTTTTAATATAATTTGCATGATACAGAGTCATGGAAGAATTGGCTCCGATACTTTGAGATGGTGCACCTGTTACATGAAGCCCATCACCTCCATTAAGGGCAAACAAACCTTGTGAAATTGTTCCGCTTAAGTTGGGATATTTGGAATCTTTTGCCTGAAGCAGATCCTGTTGTGCGGAATTTTTTGAAAGTCTTAGAGAATTAATGGAAATATTATTCTCTTTTGCATACCCAATACAATTTTCCAGCGTCCAGGAGGCCGGGTAATGGAGTGTTTGGGCAAATAATTCAAAGGCTATGCATAAGAATATCAAAAAGAAAAATTTGCGTTCCATGGTTTTATTTTTGAAAATTCATTAATAACACTGAAAAAATCAATCCAATTTAATAAAAAAAAATAATGTTTAACAACTTTTTAACCTGAAGCTTGTTTTTTTACATTTAATTTTCAAAAAATTAAAAATATATTAAAAGATTGTGAATTTAAGTTTGTATATTTAAAACTTTATTCAAAAACAAGTCAAATATTTATTGTATCTTTGCAAAAATTTTAAAATAGTTAATGAATTTATTTACGGAAACCAATTTAAGTCCTGAT
>JASLCD010000094.1 GCA_030146295.1 Chryseobacterium sp. | reverse complement strand
TTTCATGATTGATGATTTTATATCAAATGTAAAATAAAAATAGGATTCGTTGATGTTATTTTTGTAAAAAATATATATTTAATGTTAATGATAGGTTAATGTTGTGTTTTGGATAATTTCATTGTTTATATTTGAAATTCAAACTAAACTAATAATATTATGTTGAAAAATCTTAAAAAATTAAACCGTACGGATTTGAGAGAAATCCAAGGAGGCGGAGGTGTTGGAAAATGTGATATAGGACCTATAGGTTGTCCATGTAAAATTCCACCAGGTGATCCTTGCTTAGGTGGTCCGGGTGGTGATCCTGGTGGACCTTCTTATGGATATTGTCCTGACAGCCAATCTTATATTCTTTGTACGGAAACTTGTCCAAATGGAATGAGCCCTTTGTGTGCTCTTCCATAAATAGAATAAAAAAGACTGTCTCGAAAAAGGCAGTCTTTTATTTAATGTTAGGAGTGTATCAATTATTACTTACTGCCTATTACTCATTACTCATATTTAGTCCATTTCCTTCAACGTAATATTCTTGGAAATTTTGTAGCTTTTTTTCTTCTTATGAGGTTTGGGCTCTTCTCCGAGAAGCCTTCCCCAAGGTTTTAGATCGTCTACTCTTTCACAGATGATTTTTATAATCGCAATCGCCGGAATACACAGGAACATTCCCGCAATTCCCCAAAGATGTTCTCCTAAAAGGATACCAATAAAAGAAAATAAAGCATTGATCTTAACTTTAGAGCCCACCACAAACGGCAGAACAATGTTTCCATCTACAGCGTGAATTGCAATATATCCTAAAGCAACATAAATACAGGTTGAAGGCGTAGAAGTGGCAAACGCTATAAAACAGGAAATCAAAAGGGAAATAAAAATTCCCAGATAAGGAATAACGTTTAACAATCCTGTCAGAACTCCCAGAAGAATAGCATATTTTACTCCCAGAATGGTAAGAAGAGTGGATGTTAAAATGGAAACGATAATCACCTGAAGAAAGAGTCCGAAGATGTACTTCTTAGTCATAATCCGGATCTCGTTCACGGCTTCCTGTACACTCGCTTTATGTCTTTCGTTGAAAACAGTAACAATAAAATTATTTAAAAGTCTTCTGTAATTTAAAATAAAGATAAAAAACAGGGTGAAAAATATAATGAAGCCGAAGCCTGTTGAAAAAATTCCGAATGTAAATCCTAAAATGACTCCCGAAGAAGACAGTAGTTTAGTTAATCCCTGGTTAATATAATCCACCTGTTCATCCACTTTTACATTAAATGTTTTGGAAACCCAATGCTGAAGGCTGTTAAAAACAGTGGTAAACTGTTCCTTGAGGTGTGGAAGATCCTTGCTGAAATCAGACAGCTGATTGGTAAAGAAATAAATAATACCGCCTAAAATCATCAGCATAATGAATACTGAAGTCATGGTCGATATAGACCTTGGAAATCTTAGCTTTCTTTCCATAAAGGTAGCAGCCGGCAAAAACAGCATTGCCATAAGGAATGCCAGGAAAAACGGAGCTAAAATACTCTGTCCCAACGCCAGAAGGTAGCCAAGGCCAATGATAGAAATGACCACGAGCGTAAGCTTGACAAGGAAAGGAAGTCTAAGAAAATTCATAATCTAAAAATCTGCAGTGTGGAATAAAAATAAGAAAACCCCTCTGAATTGAAAAATTTTTTATTCAATCCTTCCGAATTTTCTTCTATTGTATCAAATTTTATTCCATGCAATGAAGAAAAGAATGTATTTGTTTATAAAAACAGAAACACGTTCTGATATTCAGAACGTGTTTCCTTATTGAGAAGTTAATATGTTGTAAACTGTTTTATTCTTCAATGGCGATGTCGATCACCTCTTCCATTCTGCTGACGTAATGTACTTTCAGATTTTTTAGATAATCTTTTTTAATCTCTTCCACATCTTTTCTGTTGGCCTCACAAAGAATAACATCTTTGATTCCGGCTCTTGTCGCAGCAAGAAGTTTTTCTTTAATTCCTCCTACAGGAAGTACTTTTCCTCTTAAAGTAATTTCTCCGGTCATTGCAAGGTGAGGTTTTATCTTCTTATTTTTAAAAGAAGAAACCATTGACGTAAGCATCGCAATCCCTGCAGATGGTCCATCTTTAGGAGTAGCTCCTTCAGGAACGTGTACGTGAATGTTTTTCTTGTCCAGCTCCTCCTGAGGTATTCCCAGTTCATCATGTTTAGCTTTGATATACTCTAAGGCAATCGTTGCTGATTCTTTCATTACCGTTCCGAGGTTTCCGGTCATTGTCAGAGCACCTTTTCCATTGCTTAAAATACTTTCAATATAAAGGATATCTCCTCCTACGCTTGTCCAGGCAAGACCTGTAACAACTCCGGGAACTCCGGTAATTTCAGATAAGCTTTTGGGTCTTGGAACCCCAAGAATTTCATCTACTTTATCAATAGATATTTTGGGATCATATTCTTTTGCCAAAGCCGTCTGAAGAGCTACCCATCTTCCAATGGCTGCAATTCTTTTCTCCAGAGTTCTTACACCGCTTTCTGAAGTGTGTGCTTCTATAATATGCTTAAGCTCTGGATTTCCAAGTTTGAATGATTTTACATCCAGACCATTTTCCTCCTGTTGCTTTCTGATTAAGTGTCTTTTCGCAATCTCAATCTTTTCCTCCAAAGTATAGCCGGCAATCTGAATGATCTCTGTTCTGTCTAAAAGAGGTGTCTGTATCGTTGAAAGAGAATTGGCTGTAGCAATGAACATTACTTTTGACAGGTCATAGCCCATCTCAAGGAAATTGTCATAGAACGATTTATTTTGTTCAGGATCAAGAACTTCCAGTAATGCTGAGCTCGGATCCCCATGAAGGCCCTGTGCGATTTTATCAATCTCATCAAGAACGATAACCGGGTTGGAAGTACCGGATTTTTTGATAGACTGTAAAATTCTTCCCGCCATAGCACCGATATACGTTTTTCTGTGTCCGCGGATTTCACTCTCATCATGAAGACCTCCTAAAGATAATCTTACATATTTTCTTCCTAAAGCATCTGCAATAGACTTTCCTAAAGAAGTTTTACCAACTCCCGGAGGTCCTACCAATAATAGAATAGGAGACTTCATGTTGTTTTTTAATTTTAAAACAGCCATGTGTTCCAGGATCCTTTTCTTGATATCTTCCAGCCCAAAGTGAGCTTTGTCAAGCACTTTTTCGGCTTTTGCAATATCAAAAATATCTTTTGTATACGTTTCCCAAGGAAGATCTGTGAAGAAATCAAGATAATTTCTCTGTACATTATAGTCCGGAGAATTGGGATTCTGACGCTGTAGTCTCCCGATCTCCTTCTGGAAATGTTCCTCTACTTCTTTACTCCACTTTTTGGTTTTAGCCTTATTTATAAGATCTTCAACGTCGCTTTCAGGTCCTCCGCCCAATTCTTCCTGGATGGTTCTGATCTGTTGGTTAAGAAAGTATTCTCTCTGTTGTTTGTCAAGATCTTTGGATGTTTTCTGATGAATCTGATTTCTCAATTCCAGTTTTCTGAAGTCCTCATGCATCATTTCGTAGCATTGGTTAGCTCTTATCATCAGATTTTTCTCTTCAAGAAGCTTTTGTTTTGCTATGGAAGAAAAACTCGCATTGGTGCAGATGAAATTCAGAAGATCATCATTATTATTGATGTTTTTGATTGCAAAATTTGCCGCATTCGGAATGTTGGGATCCAGTTCAATGATCTTTAAAGCAAGATCTTTGATGTTCTCTAGCAATGCTTCATATTCCTCCTGATTCTTAGGTCGGGTATCTTTTAATTTTGATATTTCGGCTCTGAAATAAGGCTGGTTTTCAATGATTTTTTTAATCTTGAACCGATGAAACCCTTTGGTGATCGCTGTAATATTTCCTTCCGGAAGCTTGATGATCTTGATGATCTTCGCTAATGTACCGATCGTATAAATATCTTTTTCGGCAGGCTGTTCCATATCCGAATTTTTCTGGCTTACAATTCCAATGAAATCTCCATTCTTCTGTGCCTCTTCAAGAAGCTGTATCGATGTTTTTCGCCCGGCAGTAATAGGAATTACCACATTGGGAAACATAACCATATTTCTTACGGGAAGTATAGGGAAAATCTTCTGTTCGGAATTTTTATCAGTCTCAGCAAAGTCGGAAAGATTGATTTCTTCAGTTACGATATCAAATCCGTCGCTGATCATTTCTTCTAAACTAATATCTTCAAATTCTATCATAGTCAATCGAATGACAAATTGTCATTTTCGTTTTTTATCGTTAAAGGAATTTTTTATAATATGCTCTGAAAATAGGTAACATAGTATAATATTCTAAGAATGCACAATACTTATGCCATTTGTTTTTTACTTAAAAATACGGTCAAAATTTCCTTTTTTAAATAATCTTTAATATAAAAAATCAAAATAAAGCAGTTCTGTTTCTGTAATTTCTTAAAAATGTGTATTTTCGCAAACTGATAAAAAACTATAATTTATAAAATGGCAA
>JASLCD010000222.1 GCA_030146295.1 Chryseobacterium sp. | reverse complement strand
TTATAAATTCAGACATCATGACCCTGCCACAGGAACTCAGCAGCAGACTGCAGAAAGAACCAAAAGACGGTTTATTTCCGCTGGTCGAAATAGAACTTAACGAAAACATCAGTGTGGAACAAATTCTTTCAACACTGTACAATCAATATAAAATCCCTTACAAGCTTTTAAAAGCTGATGTAGAATATTTCGGAAATTCCAATTTCGGAAAACTTCTGCTGCAGCTTCAGGGTGAGGAGGAAGAAAACCAACAGGCGATCTATTATTTCAACCAAAATAAAATTCAAAATACAGTAAAAGG
The DNA here is from genome assembly GCA_030146295.1 of Chryseobacterium sp. Lineage (GTDB taxonomy): Bacteria > Bacteroidota > Bacteroidia > Flavobacteriales > Weeksellaceae > Chryseobacterium. The sequence goes on along the minus strand of JASLCD010000222.1, from coordinate 15,174 downwards.
ATATGCTTAGTGATACGGTAATTGCCCTTTTGGCAAAAGGAACCTGGGAAACGGTTTATATGACATTTTTATCCGGATTTTTTGGATTTGTGCTGGGACTTCCTGTAGGAATCATGTTGTTTTTAACCCGAAAAGGACAACTGCTGGAAAATGCGGTCTACCATAGAGGATTATCTATTCTTGTTAATATTTTCCGTGCTATTCCTTTTATTATTCTTATCGTATGGATGATTCCTTTTACCAGAATTCTGGCAGGAACTTCTATTGGAGTAAATGCAGCTTTGGTTCCGCTAAGTGTGGGGGCAGCTCCGTTTATTGCAAGACTTGTTGAGAACAGCCTTATTGAGGTTCCTCATGGTCTTATAGAAACGGCAAGAGCTTTGGGAGCTTCTCCTTTACAGATTATTAGAAAAGTATTGCTTCCTGAAGCGCTTCCTTCCTTAGTCAACAATGCTACGATCACTCTGATTACATTGGTAGGATATTCTGCAATGGGTGGAGCTGTAGGTGCAGGCGGACTTGGACAGGTTGGTTACCAGTATGGTTATATCGGGTATGATATTGTTATTATGAATACTGTACTGATATTACTTGTTCTCCTGGTATTTATCATACAGTTTATGGGTGACAGACTGTCAAAACGTTTTGATCACAGGTAGTTTTTGGGTGAGAGGGTTTGAGAGTGGTGTTTGAGACTCGGGGTACGCGTTTCGGGACATGGAAAAGATAAAAACTCTTTGCTCTTTCGCATCCATGGTATTTAAATAAAAAAATAGAATGAAAAAAATAAAGATTTTTGGTTTATTAGCTGCTGGAATATTACTGTTCAGTGCTTGTTCGGGGAGAAAAGATGATCCGAACTTTATCCGTGTGGGAATCACCTATGGCCCGGAGCAGGAAATTGCTGAGGTTGCCAAGAAAGTAGCCAAGGATAAGTATAATCTGGAAGTAGAACTGATTCCTTTTAATGATTATGTAGTTCCCAATGAAGCGCTGACTAACGGAGATATTGATGTCAATGCATTTCAGCATCTTCCTTATTTAACAGAGCAGTCCAAGCAGAGGGGGTATCACCTTGTACCTGTAGGAAATACGTTTGTATACCCTATTATTGCGTATTCAAAAAAAATTAAAAATATCAGTCAGCTGCAGGAAGGCAACACTGTTGTTATTCCCAATGACCCAACCAACGGAGGGCGGTCTCTGCTGCTGCTTCAGAAAAGCGGTCTGCTGAAATTAAAAGAAGGTGTAGGTCTTCTGCCAAAAGTAACGGATATTACTGAAAATCCAAAGCAGCTGAAAATCATGGAGATTGAAGGGGCGCAGATTCCAAGGGTTTTAGATGACAGAGATGTTGTTGTAGGGATTATCAATAACAATTTTGCAGCTCAGGCGGGACTAGACTCGGAAAAACAGGGTGTCCTCATTGAAGATAAAGACTCTCCCTATGTGAATCTGGTGGTGGCCAGAGAGGATAATAAAAACAGCCAGAAAGTAAAAAACTTTGTAAAGGCCTACCAGTCTCCGGAAGTGGAAAAGAAAGCCAAAGAGATTTTTAAAGGCGGGGCTGTGAAAGGATGGGATTAATGAGTGAGAGGGATGATGGATAGGATCTTTGTAATCTGCTCTTTTTATTTTTCCACCCGTATCAATAAAAAATATTCAACAATGGGCTGTCTGCAAATAAGTGGGCAGCTTTTTTTATTCATTAAATTTATTTTCTCAATTTGAGATAATAAAGAAATTTTCTTTATTTTTGTTTTCAATCAAAATGAAAGGCATTATGTTAAAGAAAACCGTCATTATAAGTTTATTCACCTTTATTTCTGCTTCTTATATGGCTCAGACCAATCATACCCTTCCCGTTTATTTAGATGAATCCAAACCTGTAGAACAGCGTATTCAGGATGCATTATCAAGAATGACACTGGAAGAAAAAGTGGCAATGCTTCATGCACAGTCAAAATTCAGCTCACCAGGTGTTCCAAGACTGGGAATACCGGAATTCTGGACCACTGACGGTCCTCACGGGGTACGTCCGGAGGTGATGTGGGATGAATGGGATCAGGCTGGATGGACCAACGACTCCATTATTGCCTACCCTGCCCTGACTGCTTTATCCGCAACATGGAACAAAAAAATGTCATGGAATTATGGTAAAGCTCTGGGTGAAGAAGCCCGTTACAGAAAAAAAGATATTCTTCTGGGACCCGGAGTCAATATTTACAGAACTCCACTGAACGGAAGAAATTTTGAATATATGGGTGAAGATCCTTATCTGACTTCAAAAATGGTAGTTCCTTATATTAAAGGTGTGCAATCCAATGGAGTGGCAACTTCTGTAAAACATTTTGCCCTGAATAACCAGGAAATGTTCCGTCATACAAGCAATGTAAATGTAGATGACAGAGCCCTTTACGAAATTTACCTGCCAGCTTTTAAAGCTGCTGTAACAGAGGGAGATTCTTGGACGATCATGGGTGCTTATGATATGTATAAAGGTCAGTATGCCAGCCAGAATCAGTATCTTTTGAATGATATTTTAAAGAAAGAATGGAACTATAAGGGCGTTGTTGTATCCGACTGGGGTGCTGTAAACAACACGGAACAGGCGATTCACAACGGTCTTGATCTTGAATTCGGATCTTGGACCAACGGACTTTCTGCCGGAACTAAAAATGCCTATGACAATTATTATCTGGCAAAGCCCTATCTTGATCTTATTAAAGCAGGAAAAGTAGGCACCACAGAACTTGATGATAAAGTAACAAGATTGCTTCGTCTTGCCTATAAAACAACGATGAACCGCAACAAGCCTTTCGGAAATATCGCTTCGGAAGAGCATAAAGCGGTTGCTAAAGAAATTGGAGAAGAAGGTATCGTTTTATTAAAAAACCAGGGTAACGTCCTTCCTATCGATATGAATAAGGCTAAAAAGATAGCCGTTATTGGAGAAAATGCCATTAAAATAATGACTGTAGGTGGAGGTTCTTCTTCATTAAAAGTAAAATATGAAACTCTTCCTTTGGACGGAATCAAATCCAGGTTTGGAAAGCAGGCTGATGTACAGTATGCAAGAGGTTATGTAGGAGATATCGGCGGTGAATATAATGGTGTAAAATCCGGACAGGATTTAAAGGATACCCGTTCTGAAACTGAATTACTGAATGAAGCCGTAGAACTGGCCAAAAAATCGGATTATGTGATTTTCGTAGGAGGACTGAATAAAGCTGACTTCCAGGATAGTGAAGGAAATGACAGAAAAAGCTATGGATTGCCTTACAATCAGGATCATGTGATCTCTGCTCTTGCCAAAGCAAATAAAAACCTTGCTGTTGTTTTAGTATCAGGAAATGCTGTAGCTATGCCATGGATCAAAGAAGTACCAACCGTTTTACAGTCCTGGTATCTGGGTTCTGAGGCTGGAAATTCTATTGCATCTATTTTGGCAGGTGATGCGAATCCATCGGGAAAACTTCCGTTTACGTTCCCTGTAAAACTCGAAGACAACTCTGCACATCAGCTTGGAGAATATCCGGGACAGAAAGATGAATTGGCTGCAGGAAAGGGCAAGGATCAGAAAAACCCTATCAATATTACCTATAACGAAGGGGTTTTTGTAGGGTACCGCTGGCATGATACTAAAAATATAAAACCGCTATTCAGTTTCGGGCACGGATTGAGCTACACGACTTTTGAATTCGGAAAAGCAAAAGCAGACCAGACCACCCTTTCACAGGATGGTAAAATTACCTTTACCGTAACAGTTAAAAATACAGGTAAAAAAGCGGGTGCTGAGGTGGCCCAATTGTATATCAGCGATTTAAAGTCATCTGTTCCACGTCCTGCAAAGGAGCTGAAAGGTTTTGAAAAAGTATATTTGAACCCCGGAGAACAGAAAGAAGTTACGTTCACCATTGATAAAACGGCTTTAAGCTTTTTTGATGCCCAAAAACACGACTGGGTAGCTGAACCGGGAGATTTTGAAGCACAGATCGGTAATTCTTCCGATGCTATTAAAACAAAAGTGAAGTTTACACTTCAATAAAACTGAGAGTTAAGAGTATAAACTCTATTTAATAATTATTTGATAGAATGCAAACAGATCCCGAATTGGGGTCTGTTTTTTATTACCCCAGACCACACAATTTTCTCTATGCTCAAATTTCGAAATCTGTAAGTTGTTATTTTTTAACGCAAAAGAGCGCGATTCTTTCAGATTTTTTATTGAAAAAAAGTTCGAAAAGGCGTTACACTCAGCTGAGACAATTACCCGGGACCGAAAAAGTATATAATGTAATTCAATTTTGCGAGCATTGCGTTTATACAGCAACTAATCTTCTACACTTTACGTGCGCCTTCTGATAAACCCTGTATTTATATAGTTCATAAAAAAGCAGATTTCAATTGGAAACCTGCTTTTATTTTATCTAACAAATTCTGAATTATTTTCCGCCGCCGCCGTTTTTCTCTGCGTCGGTTTTTGTATTTTCCTTTACCTTCTGGTTTCCGAAACGCTTCACAAATGTAAGAGAAACTCCGTACCAATCCCATTTTGAATATTCTCTGAATGTTCCGTCCGGGCCATATGTAGTATTATCTCCATAAGGTCTTTTAAAGATATTCATCAGCTGCATACTCAGCTCCATCTGGGTTTTCGGGAATATTTTGGTGACCGAAATATTGTGGAAAACATTGGTATTGTTCGCGTATGAATTTCCATTATTCTGATTAGCAAGCTCCACCCATGCACTCAGGTTAATATTTTTATTGAAAAGATTGGTATAAGATACATTCGCAGAAGCTCCCCAGTAACTGATATAATTTTTGGCTCCCAGCTTATTCTTCTCATTAAAATCCTTATTATTAATATAGTACCATCCGAACCCTGCATTTACATTCAGTTTATTTTTCAGGAAGTTCTGGTTGGTATTGGCAAAAAGGTAATATTTTTCAACTTTTCCATCAAAATTTCCAGGTAGAGAAACCGTTCTGCCGTTTTCTGTTACATAAGTCGTCCAGTAATCCTGATTGGTATGCATATATCTTGCAGAAATAAAATACTTTTTCAGAATTCCGAATTTCAGATAAAGCCGGTCATTCGGGTTGGGGTTCAGATAAAGATTTCCTCTGGAATACGTTCCATTAATTTCTGGCACCACAAAAGGATTAAACTCAGAATACCACGGTCTCCAGATACTTCGGTTATAGGTAAGGCTCAGATCAAATTTCTCTGAAAAGCTATATTTCAGCAATAGATTGGGAAGAAAAGTACCATAAGAATCTTTTCTCTCCGTACCTGCCACATCCTGTCTTACTTTATAATCAATATATTCATATCGGATTCCGATTCTTGTTTCCAGTTTTTCGAAAAATGTCTTGCTATAATTGGCATATAAAGAGCTCAGGTGATCTTCATAATGGAATCTGTCATTCTTGGATAGATTAGCATATTCCGGTGTTCCATTATCGATACTTAATCCATAAAGGCTGTTAGGAATAACGTGATTGTTCAATTCGGTTTTTCCTCCAACTTCCATTGTACCACCTTTTTTACCAAAAGGCTGTGTATAATCTACTTTTAAATAGTAATTACGCATCTGGTTGGAACTGATCGAGCCCAGCTGCTGATTGGTAACTGAGTTCTGCTGAATGATTTGCTTATCAATCAGATTATCACTGTTGTCACTGGAATAATTGGTTCCTAAATTAATATCTAAAATTCTATTTTTTTCTTTATCATAGTATTTATAGAAAGCATTAGTTCCTAAATTACGACTGAATCCCCAGTTATTTTGGGTCTGAAGGAAAGATTCACCAGGGTCTCCATCTTTTGTAGTCATCCCGTTGGATTCTGCTGAAAGCAAATTCCTGTTTTGCGAATATTCCAGCACAAGTCCGAAATTATTCTTATCATTGATTTCAAACTCTGATGTAGAAGAAAGAGAAGGGCTTTCATTTCTCATCACGTTCTCCAGATTGAACTGGGTAAATTTATTCCCTTCAAATCGGTTATCCCATGTCTGGGTCTTCTGCACATAATTTCCGCTGTTGTAGCTTCCTATAAAAGTTTGGGTAAACTTCTTCTTATGGTAATTCAGATTAAAATTCGTGTACTGAGAATTCTTGGTACTTTGTCTGTTGTTCAGGGAGATACTTCCTTTCAATCCTTCATCATCTCTCTTTTTCAGGACAATATTGATGACAGAACCTGAAGTTTCATATCTTGATGAAGGGCTGGTAATCACTTCAATTTTCATCAGGTTATCGGCAGGAATTGTCTTAAGATATTCTTTTAATTCCTTTCCTGTAAAAACTGATTTTCTGTCGTTAATATATACTGTTACCATCTGGCCTTCTGCTTTTACAGCATCATTATTATCAATGCTTACCAGAGGGGTCATTCTTAAAACATCCCAGGTTGTATTTCCCGCTAATATAGAGCTGTTGGCAACGTTGAATACAGTTCTGTCCACTTTAGATTCTACGGTCGGTTTTCTGGCAACCAGGCTTACGGCTTCTATTTCTTTTGTATTTCCTTTTACAGTATCCTTTGCAGCCGGGGCCGGAGCCTGCTGAGCCATTGCTAATGAACCTGCTAGTATTGCTATTGGAAATAAGATTACTTTCATGTGAAATTATAGTTTTTCTATAAGACCATTATCTTCACAACTTTGTTACATCAAAAAGCAAAAAAAATAAAATAAATCCTTAATTTCCAGTAATATACCTCTTGAAAACAGAAGCATAAATTAAAAAACAGTGAAAAGTTTTCAATAAAGCCATACAATAAAAATCACTTCTGTAATAAATATTCTTAAAAAGATATTTTATCTGTAATTTAAAATTTCTTAAAAAAAACTTTACAATTGTTCGTTATTGTGTGAATTTTTTACTCTTGTCAATGAAAATAAATTGTTCTTTATCCAATTTTAAACAATTCTTATCGACAAAAAAGGCCCGGATCTCACCCGGGCCGCTAGCAATAGCAAATTTACAAGGAATAATATTAAAAAATATATGCTAGTTTACATTTTCAAAGTAATGAATAACGCCTACTTCCGGAAGATGAAGCTGATCGTTATTAAAATCAGATACCAGATTATTACTGTTTTCCAGAAAAGAATTACTGAAAAGTGCATAAGAAGGCTGCTCCGCCACCCCATTTTTCAAAAGCTGATGAGCTTCCACAATGGTTTTTCCATATAATTTTCTGAAGGTCCCGATATTATATTGGGAAAATGATCCATAATGAACAATAAACTTAAGAGCAAGATCAATGGTAGTGCTTAAGCTTTCACTCAGCTCCTCTATTTTTCTGTTGAAGGCACTTCTCATCTTCCAAAGCATTCTTGAAATACTCTGGTAAGACGGGCTTTCATCATACCGGTAAAATAAAATGGCATCCCCCTCAATCTCGGAAATTTCAAAATACTGATCATTTACATCAATCAGTGTAGACAATAGCTGCCGTACAATATACTCGCCTGTATACAATTTTGTATTGAACACAAATTCGGTAAATCCGCTGAAATCCGGAATAAGAATAATCCCCTCCTGTATATTTGTCTTCATAATGATAATAGATTAAAAACCTGCTTCATCATTACAGACGAAGCAGATTCAATTTTACTTTATTGCCACCCGCCTCCTACAGAGCGGTAAAGTGCTGTTATAGCATTCAGTCTCTGGGTTTTCAGAGAAGCCAGCTCCAGTTCTGCCTGAAGTTTATTGGTTTGGGCAAGAATCACCTCTACATAAGTTGCTGAATTGTATTTAAATAACATATCCGCTTTCTTCACCGCTTCACCTGATTTCACTGCCAGACCTTCTGCAATTTTCTGCTGTTCTTCCAGCTTTTGGATTTGCACCAATGCATCCGAAACTTCTCCTACTGCTTTTAACACAGACTGCTTAAAGTTGAGTTCCGCCTGGTCAGCAGCCACTTTAGACTGTTCATACTGTGTTTTCAACTGTTTTCCATTTAAAATCGGCTGTGCAACGGCTCCTGCCACCATTCCGAAAAGTGATCCCGGAACACTGAACCATTTACTGATCTGAAAGGCATTTACACCGCCCTGCGCTGTAATATTCAATGAAGGATACATACTCATTTTAGCAACATGGATTGCTGCTGCACTCTTTCTTACTTCAAGTTCTGCCGTTTTGATATCCGGTCTGTAGCTTAATAATTCTGAAGGAATTCCTGCTGCAATACGATCCGGAGACTGCACATTGTTCAGACTTGCACTTCTTTCAATTTTTCCGGGCATTGAACCCGTGAGCAGGCTCAATGCATTTTCCTGAGTGGCCACAGAACTTTCAATAGCCGGAATTGATTTCAGAATCTGATCTTTCACAATTTCCTGCTGCTGCACAGCCAACGCTGTTACCAATCCCAATTCCTGCTGTTTGGTCAGGAATTTTAAAGTATTATCTGCATATACCAGATTGGATTTTGTAATCTCCAGCTGAGTATCCAGCATCAAGAGGTTATAATACCCCTGCACTACAGCAGAAACCACCTGTGTTTTCACAGCCTTTGCCGCTTCCTGTGTTTTAAGATATTCTGCTAAAGCCTGTTCTTTTCTGCCTTTGATCTTACCCCAGATATCTGCTTCCCATGAAAAGCTAAGGGAAGTTGTATAATCTTCCATATACCTTTTTCCCATAAACTGTCCGGCCATCATCCCGTTCATACTGTTGTCCGAAGGGCGGTTGATATTGGCATTGGCAGAAGCACTGACTGTCGGAATATTGGCCCATTTACTCTGAGTATAAGCTAATGACGCAAATTCGATCTGTTTTAAAGCCACCTGAAGGTCATTGTTCTGTATCATGGCTTTATCAATCAATCCAACCAGAACCGGATCTTTGAAAAAATCTTTGTACCCGATCTTAGCCATATTTTCATCTTGTCCTGCAACCAGACTGTCGCTTCTGAAAGCCTCAGGCATTTTTACTTCGGGCTGCTCATATTTCTGAACTTTACAGGAGATTGCGGTCCCCGAAATAAATGCGATATATGCTATATTTTTAATTTTCATTTTTAAAATCATTTGAATTAATATTCCCAATCCGCATCCGTCACTACCTTTCCGTTGACTTTCTCATGCAAAGCCTGAAATACGACGAAAAGTACCGGAACTACAAAAATTCCTAAGATTGTTCCGAAAAGCATCCCTGAAATGGCCGCATATCCGATAGAATGGTTACCCATCGCTGATGGTCCTACCACAAAGATTAATGGCAGTAATCCTGTAATAAATGCCAGAGAGGTCATCAAAATAGGACGTAAACGGGCCTTTGCTCCTTCTACTGCGGATGCAATAAGACTTTTCCCTGCTCTACGTCTCTGGATGGCAAATTCCACAATCAGAATTCCATTCTTCGCCAAAAGTCCGATCAGCATCACCAAAGCAATCTGCACATAAATATTATTGGACAATTCTGCGAATGTAATTCCTACAAATACGCCTGATAAACCTACCGGAATAGCGATCAAGACTGCCAATGGAAGGATATAACTTTCATATTGCGCAGATAAAAGAAAGAAGACAAACACAATACACAATCCAAAAATCATTACTGACTGCGAACTGGAACCTGCTTCTTCACGGCTCATTCCTTTATAATCGTAAGTATATCCCGGAGGAAGTACCTGCTTGCTCACCTCATCAATTGCAGCCATCGCCTGCCCCGTACTGTAACCAGGAGCAGCCATTACCGTTAAGTTGGATGAGTTGAATAGATTGAAACGATCTACCACTTCAGCTCCCGTTACCTGCTTCAGACTTACCAGTGTATTGATAGGAACCATTTGCCCTAAATTATTTTTAACAAAAACTCCGTTCAAGGATTCTTTGTCCTGTCTGGTTTCCGGAGTAGACTGCACCAATACTCTGTAATACTTCCCGAACCTGTTGAAATCCGAAGCCTGAATGCTTCCGTAATATCCCTGCATCACTCCCAATACATCAGAAACATTCACTCCCAACTGAGCAGACTTCACTTCATCTACAAGTACTTCAAACTGAGGATAGGTAACATCGAAAGTGGTAAATGCTACTGCCACTTCCGGTCTCTGCATCAAAGCCCCCATCATTCCATAGGAAATGTTTCCTAAATTCTGAAGCTCCCCGTTGGTACGGTCCTGAAGCACAAGCTCCATCCCACTCGTATTTCCGAAACCATCTACCGTTGGGGTATTGATCACAAGGAAATTGGCTCTTTTATCCTGGGAAAGCATCCCCTGAGTCTGTCCGATGATATCATTGATATTGTTCACGGCTCCTCTTTCACCGCCTTTTTTTAATTTCACAAAAATAGAAGCTGCCGAAGATGACATAGAGCCACTGAAAAGGTTTAAACCGTCTACTGAAATTACTTTGTCTACGGCAGGATTTTTCATCAAAAGATCTTCCGTATCAGAAACTACTTTTGAAGTTCGGTCCTTTGATGCTCCCGGAGCAAGATTTGCCGTTACAATAATAAAACTCTGGTCTTCATCCGGAATAAATCCTTTAGGGGTTGTCATAGACATCCAAGCAAACAATCCTCCAAAGGCTACAATGATGATCAGCGCCACCCATTTTCTTTTTAAAAGGAATAAAACGGCTTTTCCGTATCGGAATGTCAGCTTATTAAAGCTGGCATTGAATCCCGCAAAGAAACGGTCTTTGAAATTCATTTTTTCATGGGTTCCCGGATGGTGTTGTTTTAAGAACAAAGCACATAAAGCCGGGCTCAGTGTCAATGCATTGATTGCTGAAATCACAATCGCAATAGCCAGTGTCAATGCAAACTGCTGATAAAACAATCCCGTAGAACCACTCATAAAGGCCACCGGAACGAATACGGCAGACATGATCAATGTAATAGAAACAATGGCCCCTGTAATCTCACTCATGGCTGACATGGTAGCGGCTTTCGGGTTCAGTTTTTTATGTTCCATCTTGGCATGTACTGCCTCTACAACCACAATGGCATCATCCACTACAATACCGATGGCCAGTACCAAAGCAAATAAGGTCAGTATATTAATCGAGAATCCGAAAACCTTCATAAAGAAGAATGTTCCTACAATGGATACCGGAACTGCAATGGCCGGAATCAGGGTGGAACGGAAATCCTGCAGAAAGATATATACTACAATGAATACGAGGATAAATGCTTCTATCAATGTATGAATTACCTGTTCTATAGACTGGTCCAGCGCATCTTTCGTAGCATATGGAATTTCATAATCCATGCCTGCGGGAAAAGACTTTTCCAGCTCTTTCATTCTTTCCTGAAGCGCAATCTGTACCTCATTGGCATTGGATCCTGCCATCTGGAAGATCGCCATCGTTACAGAAGCTTTTTTGTTATAGTTGGAAGAAACCGTGTAACTGTAAGCTCCGAATTCTACTTTGGCAATATCTTTTAATTTTAAAACTGAACCGTCATTTAATGCTTTGATGGTGATATTTTCATATTGTTCAGGTTCTGTAAATTTTCCTTTATAGCGAAGCACATACTCCATGACTTCTTTACTTCTCTCTCCTAATCTTCCGGGTGCTGCTTCCAGGTTTTGAGTCTGAATCGCACGGGAAACATCAGATGGGGTAAGGTTATATGAAGTCAGTTTATTCGGATCCAGCCAGATACGCATAGAGTAATCTTTGTTTCCGTACACCATGGCATCTCCTACTCCTTTTACCCTTTTCAGCTCGGGTACGATATTGATTTTTGCGTAATTTTCAAGAAAAAGATCGTCCATCTTTCCGTCTTTACTGGTCAAAGAAACCATCGCAATCATACTGTTCTGTCTTTTCACCGTAGTGATTCCCGCCTGAATAACTTCTGCAGGAAGCTGATTGGTGACCTGAGCGACCCTGTTCTGCACGTTAATTGCTGCCTGATCGGGATTGGTTCCCAGTTTAAAAATAACAGTAATACTTAATGTACCGTCGTTACTTGCTGTAGAAGTGATATAGTCCATATTTTCTACCCCATTGATTGCGTTTTCCAATGGGGGTGCTACAGACCTTGCAATTGTTTCGGCATTGGCTCCCGGATAGGCTGCAGTTACCATAACGGTAGGCGGTGCAATGTCCGGAAATTTGGTAATCGGAAGACTCACCATACCAACGATCCCCAGAATAACAAGCAATACGGAGATCACCGTTGCCAGTACGGGTCTTTTTATAATTTTCTTTAACATGATTTCTTCTTACGATTTTTTCTGTTGAGCATTTTTCTTTTGTGCCACGACAGGAGTTCCCGGCTGTAATCGGTCGAAACCGCTGGTGATATATTCATCTCCTGCCTTAAGACCTTTGGTTACAATGAAGTTGTCGCCGGCTTTTCCATTCACTTCAATTGGCAGCATTGCTGCTTTGCCACCCTGAATGGTAAACACAAACACTTTATCCTGAATGGTTCTGGTAGAAGCAATAGGAAGTAAAATAACATTACTGTAGAACTGATCCAGTATAATTTTACCGGTATTCCCGCTTCTCAAAACCTGGTTAGGATTGTTGAATTTTGCCCGTAAAGTAATAGATCCTGTTGTTTTATTAAACTGTCCTTCCACAGCATCAATTTTTCCTGTTTCGGCATATTTTTCACCTCCTGAAAGTAATAATGATACTGCCGGTGTATTTTTGATTACCTCATCAATACTGTTTCCTACATACTGCTTTTGGAAATTATTAAAATCATTTTCGCTCAAGCTGAAGTAAGTATACACCTGATGAATATCCGACAATAAGGTAATCGGGTCCTGGTTTCCCGGAGTCATCAAACTTCCCAAACGATAATTGAATCTCCCGATAAATCCGCTTACCGAGGCTTTGATGGTAGAGAAATTAAGATTAATTTTCGCTGATTCAATAGTGGATATAGACTGGCTTACGGCTCCTCTTGCTCCATTGTAGGCAGCTTCTGCTTCTTTAACCTGAATTTCTGAAACCATTTTGTTTTTAAACAGTTCTTTTTTCCTGTCCAGATCAATCTTAGAGGTTGAAAGGGTTGCCTGAGCGGTAATCAAAGCTGCCTGAGCACTTTTCAGCTGCTCGCGGAAGACCTGATCTTCAATTTTAAACAAGGGCTGACCTGCTCTCACAAAGTCTCCTTCATCTACATAAATTTTGCTTAAATATCCTGTTACCTGAGGTCTGATTTCCACGTTGGAAACTCCCTCGATAGATGCTGCATATTCTCTGGAAACAGAAGCGTCTCCCTGTACTACTTTTGCTACAGGTAATTCCGGCGCCTGCTGTTGATAGCCTTGGTTTTGGTTATTCTTCCTACATCCCGCCAAAGCAATCAGTGAGAGGAAAAGTAAGGTTGATTTCTGAATAAAAAATCTTTGCATAACAATAGTCCTTTTAAATTTTCCGGACAAAAATCGAACGAAAAAAATTCAATAGAATTATTCAAAAAACTCCTTGTTTTGTCAAAAAGACTCCTTATTTTATAAAACATGAGAAATATCATTCATAGACAACATAAATGATAATATTTGGTATTTTAAATCACAATTATAATTTAAATTTGGTAAAAAGACGTCTTAAAATAATAACTCACTCATTATCAGTATAAATCATCTTTCCTGTATTCCAAAGGAGACCTTCCCACGTGCTTTTTAAAAAACTTGCTGAAAGACGCCTGATCTGAAAATTTCAACTGCGATGCCACCTCATTAATATTCAAATTAGGGTTTCTGAGCAACAGCCTGGCTTCTACCGCTAAAACCTGATGGATAATATCTCTTGGAGATTTGAAGACCGTTTTATTGATAACCTTCGTAAGGTATTTTCGGCTGATAAAAAGTTTATCGGCATAGAACTGAACATTATGCTCTTCTTTGAAATGATCCTGAACCAGTATAAAGAAACTGGTCGTCAGTTCATCTTCCCTATGGGTAACCTGATGAGGTTTTTCTGTTTTCTTGAAATAATTATCAATTTCATAGATCACGAGCGAGAAATGATGCCAGATCATCTCATTAAAGTAGTAGTTCTCTTTTTCTTTATTATTCAGAGCCTTCAGCTCATCAAGATGAAAGTTCAGCTTCCTGTAGACGTCCTTCTCATTTCTGATGATATGGGTAGGATCTGAAGATAAACTTTTCAGAACATTATTTGATTTATAATTAAAACCTGCATCAGAAATAAAATTCAGAGAGAAGAAAATATATTTTGCATTATAATCTTCAGTAATTTCATCCAGCCAAAAAGTTTCTAACATCGGGCAAAAAACAATATCCCCTTCCGAGACTTCATAACTCTTATCATCCAGCCTGAATGTCACTCCCCCTTTCTGTATCATAAAAACACAGAAATAGTCGGCACGGTAAGGGGTATTCGGCTTTATGATATAATTGGCCCTATCAATTTCCATAACGACAAACTCTTGAATCCTAAGATCAAATTCTACCTGCTGCAGAACTTCATCGAATGCTAATTGCGAAATAAAATCGGGTTTTGGCTGAGATTTTTTAGGCATTGGAAAAATTAAAATACGAAGATAGTAATTAAGCAAATAAGGTTGAGAAAGCCTCGTTGCTAAACAATAACAATCAATTCCTGATCATATCCGTTGTATTTTTCATCAATATAGCCATGAGGATTACAGATGATTTCCGTTTCTTCGATCTTATATCGGCATGGGGTATGAATATGCCCGTGAATCCAATACAGCGGCTGATATTCTTTAATTAAATCTTCCAGGTCAGAAGCATAAGCTGCTGTTAACGGATCTTCTTTATAATGTTCCGGAACAGATTGAAGACTGGGTGCATGATGGGTAACGACTATATTGTTAAATCCTTTTGAATCTTCAAGACTTTCCTGCAGCCACTGTTTTGAAAACTGATGAATTTTAAAAGTATCCATTGTTCTCATTTTGGAATAGGAAGGATCTCTTCTGATCATTTTATAGTCATTCATCTTTGGCTGACAAAGCATTCCATAATGAACCGGATTTCCAAATATGGAAAAGTCCGTCCATAGGGTGGCACCATGAAAACGAATTCCTTCAATATCTGCAAACGAGTTTTCCAGTACATGAACATTAGAACCAAGAGCCGCTTCTTTGATCTTGTTAAGAGTTTTAGGATATGAACCTTTATAATATTCATGATTACCCAAAACATAAATTACGGGTTTATCAGAAATTGCATTTTTA
>JASLCD010000067.1 GCA_030146295.1 Chryseobacterium sp. | reverse complement strand
AAGATAAAAGATAAAAGATAAAAGATAAAAGATAAAAGATAAAAGATAAAAGATAAAAGATGTTGTTAATAAAATTCAAATTCAATAGGGGTGGGCTTTAGCCCAGCCAAATAAATTAAAAAACTCCATCGGCTTTAGCCAAAATCTATCATGTGTACTCTTTAAAATCTCAAAATCATTTCCAATGTACTCATTCCCATTTGCTTATTGAAAATCTCTGTATAATAAAACTAATTGAATTCTGATTATAATTTCGGGATGATTAACATGTAATGATTTCATAAAAATGAAGGAAATATTTCAAAGATAATCAATGGTTTATGATTTTTTTTAACAAATATTAGTATTTGTAAGTAAGAATTGGCACTTTAATTGAGTATTTCATCATGTTTAATTTTAAAGGGGAATGAAATGAAAAAGTTACTATTAACAGCATTTTTGGTTGGGACATTCAGTTTGAGTTATGCCCAGTCCGATTATTATAATGATTACAGAAGGAGTATCTCGGATATTAACTGGCAAAGAGTTGTTGCTGATCTGTTGCTTTCTACAACACAGGCAAATCAGATTTATGTATTAAATGACCGATATCAAGATTATGATAAATGGAATAGAGTATATGTTGTAGAACCCGGAAGATGGAGAAACGACCGGTATTCGGAGCTCGAAAGAATCATGGGTAGAGAAAAATATATTATCTTTAAAAAGAGATACTATAGAGGTCAAAACCCTGTGATTGTGTACGGCAGAAATAAAAATGATTATAAAAAATACCGTAAGCAGCAGGAGAAATATTATAAAAACCAGGAAAAATACTATAGAAAACAATCTAAACATCATGGCCGTGGTCATGGTCACGATGATGATTGGGATTAAAATATTATCAACTATATATTCACTTTTAAATGGCTGGCATCTTTGTCAGCCATTTGATTTTTTGCAATCAGGATTATTTTTATCAATTAATTTGTTTGAATTTTATAATTTTGATCTATGGAATCACACGAATCAGTCAAAGGTTTTTATGAAAGGAATGCTCTCAATCTGGCATCACATTGTATTGGGGTCAACAGAATGGGGCACTTCAATGTATTTTCACGGGAATACTGTTCACCATTGACTCCCTACAGCAGGAGAGATTATTATAAGATTTCACTGATCATAGGAAAGGGAAAACTTCATTATGCAGATAAATGGATTAAAGTGGACCGGCCTGCATTATTATTTTCGAATCCCATTATCCCTTATTCCTGGGAGGCAGATGATGAAGATCAGAAAGGATGGTTTTGCCTGTTTACCGATCAGTTTTTACATAACGGAAGCCGTATGGGAAACCTTCAGGATTCCCCGCTGTTCAAGATTGGAGGTACTCCGGTTTTCTTTGTGGATGATCAGCAGCAGCAGATACTTTCTGAGATTTATACAAAAATGATGACGGAAATACAGTCGGATTATATTCACAAATATGATATGCTGAGAGCTTACCTTCATCTGATGATTCATGAAACCATGAGAATGCAGCCGGCAGAAAGTTTTGAACCCTATCAGAATGCTTCGCAAAGAGTGGCTTCTTTATTTATGGAACTTCTGGAAAGACAATTTCCGATCGATAGCCCCGAGGCTTTTTTAAAATTAAAAACACCCAATGATTATGCAAAGAGTCTTTCTATCCATGTGAATTCCTTAAACCGTTCCGTAAAAGAGATTACAGGCAAAACAACCAGCCAGCAGATTACAGGAAGAATTATTCAGGAAGCCAATGCCTTATTGAAGCATACAGATTGGAATGTAGCTGAAATCGCTTATGGATTGGGCTTTGAAGAACCCGCATATTTTACCAATTACTTTAAAAAACAAACCGGAATTACTCCTAATGCCTTAAGAATGGATATTGTTTGAATTTTATAATTCTTAGTTTGAATTCTATATCGGAGTTGGTCTTTTCATGTTCTAATTTTGTCTTATAAAATTAAATCATACCTATCATGAAATTTAAAAAATTAGGAAACACAGACGAACAGTTATCAGCAATTGGTTTAGGATGTATGGGAATGAGCTTTGCTTATGGTCCTACAGATGAACAGGAAAGTATCAATACTTTGCACAGAGCTTTGGATTTGGGTGTTAACTTCTGGGATACTGCAGATATGTATGCCAACGGAGAAAACGAAAAACTGATCTCTAAGGTTTTGGTTCCGAACAGGGATAAGATTTTTATTGCAACCAAATTCGGATTCAGATTTAAAGATGGTAAAGCAAGCCATAGCGGAGCTCCGGGAACATACTTTGATGGTTCTCCGGAATGGATCAGAAAAGCAGTAGACTTAAGCCTTCAAAGATTAAAAATAGATACTATTGACTTGTATTACGCCCACAGAGTAGATCCTAATGTTCCCGTAGAAGAAACCGTAGGAGCAATGGCAGAGCTGGTAAAAGCAGGAAAAGTGAAATATATCGGATTATCTGAAGCTTCAGCAGAATCTATTAGAAAAGCTAACAAAATTCACCCAATCGCCGCTTTACAGTCAGAATATTCTATCCTTACGAAAGATGTTGAAAAAGAAATTTTACCAACCATCAGAGAGCTTGGAATTTCTTTAGTCCCTTATTCACCGCTGGCAAGAGGTCTTTTTACCAATATTTATGATGTACAGAATCTTGGTGATGATGATTTCAGAAAATCATTACCGCGTTATCAGCAGGAATACCTTGAAAATAATACCAAACTGGCCAACGAGATTAATGAATTTGCAGCTTCCAAAGGCGTAAAAGGAACTCAGCTTGCCCTGGCCTGGGTGTTGAATCAGGGAGACGACATTATCCCGATTCCGGGTACCAAACGAATTAAATATCTGGAAGAAAATATTGCAGCCATCAATATAGACCTATCCCAATCAGATCTGGATACTATTGATGCCATTCTAAAAAAATACCCGAATGTAGGGGAAAGATATACGGAAGGTTCAATGAAACTGGTCAATAATTAAATTAAAGACTATTATATAAAAAAAACTGAGTTCCTGCTTATGGTAAGAGCTCAGTTTTTGTGATTATTCTCACTGAAAATGTATAATATGAAAAAAGCTAAATTATGAACAGAAGAGAACTATTAAAGAATGGTTTATTGGCAGGAACATTAAGCATGATTCCTTTTACCAGCGTACTGGCAGAAGCTCCAAAAGCCACTGAACATACAGATGATGATCTTTCCGGCTTTAAAAAACTGAAGCTTGGAGATCTGGAACTGTTTGTACTTACAGACGGATATATTCATGAAGAAAATCTCAATACATTTGCTCCCAGAGGAACTGTTTCTGAGTTGAAATCAATTCTTAAAAATAATTTCAGGCCGGAGAATTATATTGATATGGCGATGAATATTCTATTGGTGAAAACAAAGAATAAACTCATCCTGCTGGATACAGGAATGGGTATTTTTGCTGATGAAAGAACCGGATTTTTATTAAAAAGCCTCCAGAAAGCAGGTTTTTCACCAAAAGATATCACTGATGTTTTTATCTCCCATGCCCATCCTGATCATATTGGCGGTGTTGTTGATAAAAAACAGAATTTTGTTTTTCCGAACGCCAATATATTCATTTCAAAAACTGAGCATGACTTTTGGATGAAAGCCACCATTCAAGATTTTAATAACAGTGCTTTAAAAAAGCAGCCTGAATTTCTTAATCAGGTTATCCCTGCCATTCAGAATATTCTGAAAACAATTCAGCCTAAACTTAAGTTTTATGACCTTAATAATCCGTTCTATGACTGTTTTAGTTTTCAGCTTGTGCCCGGTCATACACCAGGTTTAATAGTGATGACCCTATCTTCCGGAAATGAAAAGCTGATCTATATCGCAGATCTCATTCATTCCGATGTTGTCCTTTTCCCACATCCCGATTGGGGGTATTTCGGAGACACCGATCTGGATATTGCAACCGCTTCAAGAAAAAAGCTGCTGAACCAATTGGCAGAGACTAAAACCAGAGCATTTGCTTACCATCTGCCATGGCCAGGACTTGGATTTACAAAAACAAAATCCGGAGCATTTGAATGGTTCCCGGAAAGTTTTATGAATTAGGTCATAGGTAGCGGATAAAAGGTTGCAGGGATTAGGGAAGATAAATAGAAATAATCTTAATCAATAGTAATAAAGTGCTTGGCATTCCCCTCCTCCGGAGGGGTGGCAAAAATTCAAAGAATTTTTGACGGGGTGGTTTATAACAGGTAATACAATCAATAGCAACGGACTTTAGTCCGCTTTCATAAACAACCCCACTCACCCGGCTTTAGCCAAAACATATTTATGATCTGGATAAAAAAACAAATCCTCCCGGGCAACGAGAGGATCTGTTTTTTATACATAAGAAAAAATTAGAGTTTTATGATCATCAAGCCTCTCCAAATACCAGCTCGGGAGAATATAGCTTTCTAAACATCAGATAAGTTATCGTAAGTACAGAGAAAGCAATTATTGCATCTATTGTCGCTGGAAAACCAAGTACCGCGATTTTTGAGAAGAAAGCAAAAAGGATATCAAAAAACATTCCTGCAAATACCCATTCTTTTAATCTCAGCAATCTGTTGGGAAGAAGAAGAACAAGAACTCCCGAAATCTTAAAAACACCCAGTATATAAATAAAATGAGATGGATAGCCAAGTTGCTGTGTGATGTCCCATACGACAGGATTTTTTGTGAGTTCAAAGAAACCACTGGCTCCAAACCATAAAGACATAAAAATAGCTCCCGCCCAATAGATGATTTTTGTTGTTTTTGTTTTCATTGTAGTATTATTTTTAGTTGTTATTACTGTGTTATATAAAAGTTATTTAAAAGCTGTTTTTGCCGATCCTGATATCTCTCCCGTTTTTGGATTTTGAATAAAAGCTATAACTTCCCATTTTTCTGGAGAAAAACCTTCCGGAAGTTTAAATGTGGTTGTTCCTTCCTGTTGTTTATTTAATGAAACTTGGTTTTGCTTGTGAACGATTTGCCAATGATGCAGATAACGGCCTTCATTTTCACCTTTTCCTACCTGAGTAGAAGAATGTTTTTCAACCAGATTAACAAGAAGCATATTCTTAGGATCAGAAGAAGAGGCTTTGTATTGAACATCAATTTTATGCTCAGAAACGTTTGCCGATAGCTCTACATTGATCTTCTTAGAGGTAAGCAGGGCTTCCTGAATGGAGTTTCGGATATTGTTTTCATCAGAACCTACAAATTCCGTTTTTCCATTGACCACAAGCTGTGGAGTGTACACCTGCGAATTCAATATACGGCTGTATTGCTGTTGTCGCTGCGAATTCTCTGTAGAACTGAACCGGTCTTTCCATCCGAGTCGGTTCCAGTAATCAACATGGTAAGAGAGCAGGTAAACCGGTTCGTTCTTATATTCCTTTTCGATTTTGCCCATCAGGTCATCTGCCGGAGGGCAGCTGGAACAGCCTTCTGAGGTGAAGAGTTCAAGGACCGCAAAACCATTGTTTTCAGATGTGGGATGTTGTGCTGTCTTTTGTACTTTATCCTGATGAATAAATGCTGAGGTAGCAAATAATATTGTGGTGAAAGCGCTTACTGCGATTAAGTTTTTTAGTATCATGTCTTTTAATTTGATTCAAAAGTAGATACTTCATTAAGGCAAAAGAATACAAAAAAGGGTTAACCGGACAAATCAAAAGGTGAATCAGGAAATTGTAAGGGGGATATTTTTAAGAAGGGAAGAGGAGAGTCTTGACCGGGAGTTTTGTTGGGGAGAATCAGGTTTTTCAGAAATGATCAGTGAAATCAAATTGAAATAACCCTGATCGTTATGATCAGGGCTGTCATATATTCTAAGAAAGTCAATATATTATAATGACTTTCTGCTTCCTTGCCTTTTATCTGTCCTCCAGCCAGGTAAAGAAACTGTGGGTTTTCTCTTTATTAATGAGAAGTTTTTCGGGAGTTTCTACAGTCAGTTTTACCAATATTTTGCGCTGAAAATAATGTTCCATCTCCTTAATGGCTTTAAAATTGACCAAGTATTGCCTGTTGACTCTGAAGAACTGCTTATCAGAGACCTGTTCCGCAACTTGTCCCAAAGGCTGACTAAGGGGAAATTGCTCCTTTGCAAATGTTACCAGATGCGTGATTTCATTATGAATATAAAAATAGGCAATGTCTTCGGTAAGAACCGTAGTATATTTTTGATTTTTAAAAACCAGAAAATTACTCTTACCGGCAGGAGCAGGCTGATTGATTTTTTGTATCAGCAATTCCAGATCAGGAAGGTCATTTTTCTGAAAGAATTTTTTCAGCTCGTCAACCTTTCTCAAAGCTTCAGCAATATCTTCTTTGGAAAATGGTTTTAAAACATAGTCAACACCTTTGCTCTTAAAAGCATCCAGCATATACTGGTCAAAGGCCGTACAGAAAACAACAGGGCATGTAATGTCTACCGATTTGAAAATCTCAAATGAAAGTCCGTCTGAAAGCTGGATATCCATAAAAATAAGATCGGGTTTTACATCCTTCAAGCCCTCAATACTTGTTTCAATACTGTCGTAAACACCCAGTATCTTTGAGTCCGGTTTTAAATCTGAAATTAAATTCTGAAGGGATTTTGCAGCCCTGAATTCGTCTTCAATAATGATGATATTCATGAATTAATGGTAATTTTATCTGGAAAGTTTTTCCGTCTGAGTTAATTGTAATTTCCTTTTCCAGTAAGTGTTTATAACGCATTTTAATGTTGTCAAGTCCAACCCCCAGAGAGTCTTCAGTGTTTACCTTTCGCTGTATAGGGTTTTCAATAACGATTTGATCATCTGCAGTATAGATTTTAATGTACAAAGGTTTGCTTTGGGAAACAATATTGTGCTTGATGCAGTTTTCCACCAAAAGCTGAAGGGTAAAAGGAGGAATAAGTGTTTTGCCCGTTTCTTTTCCGAGCTCGTTGGTAAACAAAATTCCTTCACCAAAACGGGCCTTCTGAAGAAAAAGATAAGCATCTACGATTTTCATTTCTTCCTGAACACTGATCAGATCAAGTTTTCTGCTTTCAAGGGTAAACCGGTAAAAATCGGAAAGCTTTACAATGAAATCAACTGTTTCCTCGTCATGTGTTTCTGCCATTAATTTTAGCGTATTCAGACTGTTAAAAAGAAAATGAGGGTTGATCTGCTGTTTCAGTAATTCATACTGAGCTCCCAGATTATCACTTTTTACCTTCTCCAGCTCCAGCTGTACCTGCTGACCCGTATAATTATTCTGAAGCAAATTCAGAAACATATAGCACACCAGATTGATTAAGATTCCTCTTACCTCAATCATCAGCATAACAGGTCCGAAATTGATATGAGATAAAATAAGCTGCTGAATCCAAGCAAGTCCAAACATAATCACCATTCCAAAAGCCAGTACCACCATCAATCTGGAATAGGAAATATGCTGTCTTCGTTTTGCTGTACGGTTCAGAATATAAATATTAACATACCACATGATGACGGAAAATGCTGCCGTAATTGCTGAGTTGACTGCCGCTTCTTTCCAGTTGAATTCATGAGAGGCAAGCTGAGGTACAGAAGATAAAATGCCCAGAAAAATGGAGCTTATCCAGATAATAGCTTGTGAAATTTTTATTTTTTGCTGTTGCATGGAACCTGCTGATTTGAAAAGGTTAAATTAATGTTTTTTATTGAAAATATTATGATAAATAGTGAAACGGGAGTTTTATTTTCATTTCTTGTGTATTGGTTTTATCAGAATAAACACTTATAAAAAAAGGATTCTGAGTTCGCCTTTTATGGTCTGCTGACAGGGCGGTAACTCATAAAATATTGTATTCTTTCTTCTCTGTTGGGAGAACTGTCTTTTGCCGTATCATTTTTAATTTCATAGGAAATGTTTCCATGGGGATCAGCCTGAACGGTTTCAATACTTACGAGTTCTCCGGTGATGGTTCCGCCGATATATTGAGGATTGTCATGATATCGCCATGTCACAAGTTTCATAACAGCACCGGATTCTGGTGTCTGACTTTCCTTTGATAAAGATTCCAATGCCTTTTCATTTCCATATAAAGCAGACATGGTTTCTTTTTTAGGATTTAAAGAATTGGAAATGAACCTGAGCGGACCCGGGTTAAAGACAACCCTTGAAAGTCCATTATCTTTATCATTATTTTCTTTGCTGCAAGCGGTAAGAGAAACAAGGCTTACCAGTAAAATCAGGATTGTATTTTTCATTTTTTCTGTAAATTTTGGATTAATCTTTGGGTATTTACTTTCATTGGAACATCAAAAAGATAGCCTGTTTTTTCGGCAAGCTACCTGTGGCAGGCAATGCAGGACTCTTTGGCAAAAGATGCTGTTTTTCCGGTTGGATGAAGATCATCTCCGGAGAATTTTGCAAATCCCCAACCTTCAGTATCTTTATATTGCTTTGAGTCTTTTACCATAAACTGGGCATTGATAAATTTTCCGGGTCTGATTTCTCCGTCAGGAAGTACTTCCTGTTTCCAGACAGATTTCACAACAATGCTTCCGTCTGGCCATGGATGAAAGTTTTCTGTTTCCACAGCTTTTACAGCGATATCATTTCCATAGATTACACGGATAGAATTGTCAAAAAGAGTACTCATACTGATCACTTTCCAGTTTTTAAAATCATCAGTGTATTGAACTCCATTAGGAGATACAGGAAATTTTTCAGGAGTGGCGATGGGGATAGTAGGAGTGGATAGGAGAGGCTCAGTTTTATGTTGTACTGATGAAGGTACCGAGGATAATGAAAGAGTGTATTTTTTAATAACTTCAATATCTTTTTCTGTAATCTTAGCCGAAGGATGCAGTAGAGTATACTCATGAAGAGGCATTTTCCCACTTTGCATCATATTGAGAATAGCATACATTTTTCCCTGATGCTCCGCCGGTGAATATTTTTCCCATTCTGAGAAATTCAAAACCTCTCTTGCTCTTTTGATATCTTTGTTGACGGCCCACGAAACCGGAGCTATTTTATCATACCAGCTCAGGTTTTGCTGGTTGGAATGACAGTTGAAACATGAGTTTTCGAGAATACTGATCACCTCCCTTGGCGCTTCAATTTTTCCTGTAACCGGTTTCCCTTCCAAAGGTTTGCTGAACAGCTGCAGTCCTCCGAAAATTCCTAGTATGGCCAGAAATACTATGGCAATGGGATTTCTTTTTTTCTTTACGGTATCCATAATGAGTATTGTTTTATTTCTGGATCAAAAGTAGAGGGATAACATATGCTGTGAAATGAGAAACAGGCTGAACCGGACAAATCTAAAGATGAATCCGGAATTATGAGCCCCGAAAATAGCCACAAAAAATCCCGGTAACTGTGCTGCCGGGATTTGATGAAACCTATCTTTTATAAAGTAATGCCGCCATCAATCACAATTTCAGTACCTGTGATAAATCCTGAAAGCTGATCATCTGATAAATACGTAACCAGCTTGGCGACTTCGTCAGCCGTTCCCATTTTTTTCATGGGAATCTGATCTATGAGATGGCTTTGAATATTCTTCAAAGTCTCTTCATCCAGGCCGGCTTTACTCATGATTTCTGTTTTTATAGGACCGGGGCTTATCATATTCACTCTTATTTTTCTGGGTGCCAGCTCAGCCGCTGCCGTCTTTGCAATAGAGTTCAAGGCTGCCTTGCTTGCCTGATAAACTGAGCTGTTAGGTTTGTAGGTAGAAGCCACAATGGAAGATAAAAAGATCACTGAAGCTCCGTCATTCAATAAAGGAGTAAATTTGCTTAACGTAAAATAAGCCCCCCTGAAATTGATATTCATAACCTGGTCAAAATTTTCAACATCCATATTTTCAATCGGAGTCAGGCTTCCTGTAATTCCTGCATTGATAAACAGGATATCTGCTTTTCCGAACTGTTTCTCCACTTCGTTTTTTAACAGATCAATGTCATTAAGATTAGCCTGATCTGCAGTGAATGGAATGGCACCCAATTCAGTCGCAGCTTTTTCTACTGCTTCTTTTCGTCTTCCTGTGATGATTACCGTTGCACCTTCTGTAATAAGTTCTTTTGCTGCAGCGAATCCAATTCCGCTGTTTCCTCCTGTCACAACTGCCAGTTTGTTACTGAATTTTTTCATTGTAAATTTTTTTGACAAAGTTATTTCAAAATGGTATACTTTTGTAACCAGTATCACAGAGTATATCAGTATCATTCATGATATCACTTAATTTTGCCATTATGGAAAGAGATCAGAACGAAGAACTTAGAGCCTTACAGGATACCCTTTATTTTATCGGAGGGAAATGGAGAATTCCTGTGATTAATTCGCTTTGTAACGGAAACAGGCGTTTCAGAGAAATTGAACGGAGTATTCCCGGCATCACCACAAGAATGCTTTCAAAAGAATTGAAAGACATGGAACTGAACAAACTTGTAAAACGTAATGTCTATCCGGAAACTCCAGTATTAATAGAATACGAACCCACAGAATATTGCAGAACTTTTGGAAATATCATCCAGGAAATGATCAACTGGGGCAGAGAGCATAGAAGGGTGATTGTGGAGGATAGATAAAGAATAAGTTGCAGATATTAGGGAGCTCTGCTGATGTTAACCTTGATTAATGAAAATGTGCTCAGTTCACTTCCTTTGGAGAGGTGGTGAAAATTCAAGAATTTTTAACGGGGTGGTCATTCACAAAAAAAGCCCCTTTAAAAAAGGAGCTTTTATTTATATCAAAACGAACAATTAAATTCCGTCAATGATTTCATTTAAAACAGTGCTAGGTCGCATCGCTGCATACGTTTTATAAGTATCAGTTTTGTAGTATCCTTC
Source organism: Chryseobacterium sp. (assembly GCA_030146295.1). GTDB lineage: Bacteria > Bacteroidota > Bacteroidia > Flavobacteriales > Weeksellaceae > Chryseobacterium. The sequence goes on along the minus strand of JASLCD010000067.1, from coordinate 666 downwards.
AATGTTTTGAGGTTTACCCTGAGCACCAATTAATTCTGCGTTGATTACCTCTTCATTTTCCTGCATTGCCTGTGCCACCGGAGCAAACTTAGCCGCCAATTCTGCATCAGCAGTCTGGTTAGCTAACGCTTCAGCCCAATACATTGCCAGGTAGAAGTGAGAACCTCTGTTGTCAATCTGACCTACTTTTCTTGCAGGAGATTTATCTGTAGCTAAGAATTTAGCATTAGCTTCATCCAACGCATCCGCTAAAACCTGAGATTTTGTATTCCCCTGAGTTTGTGCCAAGTGCTCTAAAGAAGCCTGAAGTGCTAGGAATTCACCCAGAGAATCCCATCTTAGGTATCCTTCCTCTAAGAACTGCTCAACGTGTTTTGGAGCAGAACCTCCGGCACCTGTTTCAAATAGACCACCACCGTTCATCAAAGGAACGATAGAAAGCATTTTTGCAGAAGTACCAAGCTCAAGGATAGGGAAAAGGTCTGTTAAATAATCTCTCAATACGTTTCCGGAAACAGAGATGGTGTCTTTACCTTCTCTTGCTCTCTTCAGCGTTTCAGTCATGGCATCTTTTACATCAAGAATTCTGATGTCAAGACCTGTTGTATCATGGTCAGCAAGATATTTTTCTACTTTTTTGATGATTTCTCTGTCGTGAGCTCTTCC
>JASLCD010000061.1 GCA_030146295.1 Chryseobacterium sp. | reverse complement strand
ATTAAAGTAAAACAGGATTAAGAACGTCTTATCTTTTAATTTTACGTAATTTTGCTATCCAATTTTTTCATTGAATGAACCAATATATTAAAATACTGAAGTTCGCAAGACCTCACCAAAAATACATCTACGGAAGCTTGTTTTTCAACCTTATGTATTCTGTTTTTCAGATTGCTTCCCTAGGAACTATTTTACCGGTTTTGGGAATGCTTTTCGGAACCATTGAAGCTAAAAAATACAGCCAGCCTCCTGTTTATTCAGGAGAAATTTTAGATTTTTTCTCTTACGCAAAAGAGTATGCCAATTATTATGTTCAAAGTCTCGTAACCGAGCATGGAGCTCTTAACGTTTTGGCCTGGCTTTGCGTGATAACAGCCTTTATGTTTTTACTGAGAAACCTTTTCAGATATTTAGGTTCTTTCTTATTGATCAATTATCGTGTAGGTGTTACCAAAGACCTTCGTGGAGCGATGTACAGAAAGATTCTGGCTTTACCCGTTTCATTTTTTACAGAAAGTAAGAAAGGAGATCTGATGTCTCGTATGTCAAATGATGTGGGTGAGGTTGAAGGTAATATTTTGGGAAGTCTAGTTGAATTAATCAATGCTCCATTTATGCTGATAAGCACTTTGGTGACTCTTTTCTTTTTAAGTACAGAGATGACTCTTTTCTCTCTTTTAGTATTACCTGTAATGGGAACTATGATTGCTCTAATAGGAAAAAGCCTGAAGAAAGATTCTCACGAAGCCCAAAATGAGATGGGAAATATTTTCTCGATTGTAGACGAAACATTAAAGTCTACAAAGGTGATCAAGATTTTCAGTGCAGAAAAAATAATGGACAACCGTTTTATGCAGTCTATGCAGAGATGGATTAACAGCTCGATACGATTAGGAAGAAAAAAAGAATTGGCATCTCCGATGAGCGAATTTTTAGGTTCTGTTACTTTCTTAATTATCGCGTGGTATGGTGGAAAACAAATCATTGTAGAACAAAGTATTTCACCTGCTGACTTCCTTGTTTTCCTGGGAATTTTCTTCCAGATTTTACCCCCTGTGAAAAGCCTGTCTCAGTCAATTTCCAATGTACAGAAGGGAGAAGCTTCTCTTGAAAGAGTTTTAGCAATTCTGGATGCTGATGTGAAAATTGACGAAATAGCAAACCCTGTTTCCATTTCAACATTAAACCACTCAATCGAATTTAATAATATTGGCTTTTTCTACGATAAAGATCATACGATTCTTAAAAACTTCTCACTTTCTATCCCTAAAGGAAAAACGGTTGCTCTTGTTGGGCAAAGTGGAAGTGGTAAAACAACCATTGCCAATCTTTTAGCAAGATTCTATGATGTTTCTGAAGGAGAAATCATGATTGACGGGACTAATATTAAACATTTAAAACTCAACGAATATCGCAAGCTGCTAGGTATGGTAACGCAGGAATCTGTATTATTCAACGATTCCGTTTACAATAACATCCTGATGGGTAAACCTGATGCCACAAGAGAAGAGGTGATTGCTGCTGCAAAAATTGCTAATGCAGACGCATTTATCACAAGGCTTCCTGAAGGATATGAATCAAACATAGGAGATGATGGTGGTAAGCTTTCCGGAGGCCAAAAGCAAAGAGTTTCTATTGCCAGAGCGGTATTGAAAAACCCACCCATTATGATTTTGGATGAAGCAACCTCTGCGTTGGATACGGAATCTGAAAGATTTGTACAGGATGCTCTGGAGAAAATGATGGAAAACAGAACTTCTTTAGTGATTGCCCACCGTCTTTCAACCATTCAGAAAGCAGACTGGATCGTAGTGATGGAAAAAGGTGACATTGTAGAGCAAGGAACCCATCATGACCTGATCGCCAAAAAAGGAATGTATAACAAACTTGTTGAACTTCAAAACTTCGACTAATATTGTAATTCAATCAAAATGAACCCCATACAAGAGTATTTCTACAGAATCGAAGAGCCTGAGAGAAGTACTCTTTTATTTTTACACAATGCTATTTTAGCTTCAGATCCGGAAAATATTACAGAAACATTCAGTTTCGGGCTTCCGTTTATCAAGTACAAAAAGAAAATGCTGTGTTATTTTTATTACAGCAAAAAATACAGAAAACATTACATCAGCTTTTATCATGGTGACAAACTGGATTATCCGGAACTGATTCAGGATGGCAGAAAGAAGTTTAAAATCCTCTTAATTGATGCTGAAGAGGATCTCCCGGTAGAATTTATAGTAAGCCTTACAGAAGAGATTAAAAAGTATATAAAATAAAAAACTCCGGCACGAATAATCGTGCCGGAGTCATCTTTAAAAAACTTTATCATTTTGTGTTTATTCCGTTGAACTCTGCCTTTTTAATTGCCCAGGCAAGAGCATTCGCATAGAATATTGAGTTATATACATTCATTTCGTAGGCAGCAGCTCCATTTCCATAATTAGGCTTAGCAATTGGCTTATAGTTCGTATCTGCATAGAATGGACATATTGTATCAGACGTATTGGGAGAAGTAACTGTTCCACATTGAGAGTTGAATCCGCCATCACCTACCCAGATGAAGTTCAGTGTATTATGCTTAAACGCAGTTACACGACCTACAGTTCCCGATGGTGAAGCTGTAGAAATATTTGTATCTCCTGAATAAACTGTTATCTCACTTGATGGCAACCCGGTTGCATACGTTGTAGAAGAAGCATCTTCTCCCCATTGCAATCCTCTGATATCTCCGAAAGGACCGTTTAGTATTTCATCATTGGTCATTGGAAGTTTATAAATTGCTCCTGCACTGTTTACACTTCCGGTATTTACGGATCCGTCAAAAACATTTCTGAAAAGATTCTGCATTCCGGCATTACTTTCAGAATAAGCTACAATGACCCCTCCTTTTGCCAGATAATTTCTTAATACCTGTGCTTCTGCAGCATTCATTCCCCACGCATATCCTATGACGATAATATCTACAGGATTAGATCCGGTAGTCCAGGTCGTTAGCTGGGTAGCATTCGGACTGTCTGTACCATCTATGATCTGATCCCATCCTTCGTATTTAACGATGCTGTTCGCAAGTGTTCCAAAATTAGAAGCTGCTTTAGTTACCATTCCTGATGGAGAAGTTCCTGAAACATTATATCCACAACCGTTTGGCGCCGTTCCTATTGTTAAAAGTTTTTTCTTTGGAACCACCACAATCACGTTGACGGAACATGTTGTAGATACACCTCCCTGACTGTCGGAAGTAATTGTTATTGTTTTCACTGTCGTGGAAGAAGGTGTTCCCGTTCCTCCTAATGTTATATTCTGATTTCCTGTAGCCGTAAATGTTCCTGAACCGCTGAAAGAAATTCCGTCTACCGTGTTGGTTGAAATAGTGTAGCTTCCTAATGTGGAAACATTCACAGGTAAAGTAATGGTATTGGAAGCGGTAAGAGCTGTTCCTACTTTATAAATACCGTTTACAGTAGCACTACCACAACTCATTGTATATGTTCCTGCAGGGCTTAACACGGCAATAGAAATGGCAGGAGTACAGGTAACTGCTGTTCCGTTTGCTTCTAGTGACACGTTATCTGTCTGAATATTCTGAGGAGTTCCTTGCCCCGGAATATGTATGGTTTGTGTTCCGGCATTCAGAAATACGCCGGTTCCATAAAAGTTGTATCCGTTTGTTGTGGTTCCGGAAATGGTATAATTACCTGGCTTTGTCACATTCACAGCAATGCTCAGATAATTTGAGTTAGTAAGTTCTTTTCCTTTTACATAGCTACCCATTGCTTTGGACGTGGAGCAATCTATAGTAAAAACAGCTTTCCCCATCTGTCCGCAGACACTTTTCCATTCGTTATCCGCAAGGCTCCAGTAATTAAAACAGTCTTCTGTGGTGTTGTAAATCGTCAAACCATCATCATTGGACTGATTGATTACAATTGCATTTCGCTGGGCTTCTGTTAAACGAGGAATAAGAACTCCTTTGTTATTATTTCCTGAAACAACATCCAAAACGGAATTAGCGTTCGGGGTTGTAGTATTAATCCCTACTGCACCATTATTGGTTTGAGAAAAAGATTTTCCAAAAACAAAGAGCATTGCGATGAACAAGACTTTGATTGAAGGCATTGTAAATTTTGTTTCCATCATTGTATAAGTTATAATTGTTTGATAATTAAAAATTTTAACCAGGACATTTAACTGCCACAAAATTATCAACCACAGATGATTACAAATTACATCCTGCTACGCAATACTACTCACGCGTAGTAAAACTCACAAAATGCCAATAACTTATCATAAAATAAAACACAAATAAAAAAGTTGAGTTATTTAACAAAACCCAACCATAAAATAAAAAAACAAAATCAAAACACCATAGAATCAGTTCTATCTTATATAATAGAAAAAAATAAAACAATTAGATTAAACAGAATACAACACTTTTCATCATTTAAAAATGGCTTTCCACTTGGCAATGGTATTTCGGCTTATCTTAAAATGATGACTCACCTGAAGATTAGTCAGTCCATTTCTTTTTTGATAACCGAGAATTTTCAAAATAGATTCTTCGTCATAAGAACGGAGCCTCTGATTATGGCATCCAACTGTATATTTGGCGTCCCCAAAAATCAATTGATTGAATTTCAGAATATCAAAAGCTGAATGCAATGTTTCCAGCTTAAGCCTTATGTGCGCATCCAGTAATTTTTCAGGAAACATTTCTTCAAGAATATCGGTATAAATCTGCTTGTAATCAGGAATCATATTATATTTTTTTCATCCATTTATATAAAGTGGTCTTAGGTATTCTATACCTTTTAACAGCATCATTAGCTGTCATTTTACCCGTTTTTATTTTATCAAGAATAAAATCTTTAACCTCCTGTGTGTAGATGCTCTTTCTGAAAACCAGAGTGTCATTCTTTTGACTGAAGACATTATCCATTCTTGCCTGAGGGGCATACAAAATCAGATGTCCTGTATAGAACCTAAAGAAATCGAATTTTAAAAGCTTACACCATTTCAAGAGAATATCAGTATCCATACTTTCAGCATGAAACATCATTTCTACTTCCTCTTCCGTCCTGTTTAAAAATCGGGAAATTCTTTCTATTGAAATCTGATGTTCCTCTACTTTAGCCAGGATCAGGTTTCCAATATGAATGTCTTTAATATTCATCACAATATTTTTAAGTAAAAATATTGACAAGAAACTCAAAAAACACCATCACAAACTACTCAACACTACGTATGAGTAACAAAAATCAGAATTTTGTTTAAATTTTTATAAGAAAGCTATTGATATTAATCTCTGAGGAAATATTCAATTTCTTTCGGATTCTGTACTTTTTACTTTCTACAGCCCTAATACTGTTATTCGTACACTGTGCTATTCTTTTTGTATCAAAATCCAGCTTCATCAACGCGCAGAAATAGAGCTCGGAATGGATCAGATTAGGATTTATTTTTAAAATACAAGGAATAAAATGAGGAAAAAACACCTGGAATTTCTCAAAAAATATAGGCGAATTATTTTCCGCCAAATTCAAGATTTCCTGGATGTTTTCTTCTGAAAGATGATTGATCAACATCTGGTGCTTCATCAGTTCCGCATTTGTTTTCACCAGATCCTTAATGGTAGAATCTTTTTCTTTTTTATCGGAAATCAAACCATGGATCAGTGCATCTTTCTGGGTAATAAAAACGATATCCATCAGGAAAGAGGCTACAGAAAATAAAATATTCAGCAATTTTATTGTTTTAAAATCCTCTTTTTCTATAAATCTGCTTTTAGGAAGAAAATCAAAATCAAAGTAAAGACAGGCAATAAAATTAATACTAATCATAAAAGCTATGAAAAAGATAGCAAAAGAATCCTTTTTATAGTTCAGAAAGAATGGAACCGCAAACAAAAGACAAAAATAGAAATACTCTACTCCCGCATTTTTGTAAGTATAAATATGAAAAAAGCTCACGATAAAAGTCAACAGGGCAAGTATAAAGATAACAGCTCCTTTCAACACTTTCCTGAACCGTTTCATTTTCCCTTTGATAGCCATTAAAAATAGCCAGAAAAAGGTAATAACAGTAAGAAATATGGAGATCAGCATATCCCCGAAAAAAGTAATAATAAAGATGGAATAAAACAGGAATATGAAAAACAATAAAAGCAGATACCGGTTAATAAGATGAAGATAACTGCTTTCAAAATCATCATCCATATTCTCAGCTTCGTCGTTGATCACCTTAAAGAAAAACTTATAAATCATCTTGTTGTTTTTTTATGCTTTCACAAGCTTAAGTTGGCATTCGTACTCCTGAAAGCATAAATTTTCCAATATTAACAGCCTTTCATGCTAAATAAAAAATCTACAAAACGAAATGTACAGTCTTTTTTCAGCATTAAAGAGGATATGATTAAGGTGTTTTCTAGCTACAATTTATTAAATTTATCAAATGAAATACCATTTTTGACCATAAATTAATAAGCATTTACCTCAGATCACTTAAAAGCATGAGCTTGTGTTTTTAAGCATGCAAAATTATTGATCTCAACGTAAAAGTATTCATCTTCCGATACGCAATATTACTCATGCGTAATTTAAACTTAAAACACTCAAATGAGGGTTATGCTTAGTAAATAAAAAAGAGAGCCTTTATAGCTCTCTTTTGATTTTATATGTGATAAGAATATTAATTTTCTTTCAGTTTGGCGATAACATCTTCACCTCCTTTTGTAATATCTCCGATTTTACAGATAATCTCAGTATCCAAAGGCAGGAATACATCCATTCTGGAACCAAACTTAATAAATCCGAACTCATGTCCGGCTTTCGCTTTATCCCCTTCATTACAATAGAAAACGATTCTTCTTGCCACATATCCGGCAATCTGTCTGAAGACTACTTTATGATTAGTCATTGTCTGAATAGCCACCGTAGTTCTTTCGTTCTCTGTAGAAGACTTTTCATGCCATGCTACCAGATATTTTCCCGGATGGTACTTTTTGTAAATCACTTCACCTGAAACCGGGTATCTGCAGATATGAACATTGAGTGGAGACATAAAAATAGAAACCTGAATGGCTTTTCCTTTTATAAATTCATCTTCATCCACTTCTTTTATCATTACCACTTTTCCGTCTACCGGAGCTATCACGTTTTCTTTATGGTCAAGGATATTACGATCCGGAACTCTGAAGAACCAGAAGACTAAACCGTAAATAACCAACAAAGGCATAATGATCACCAGTGACCATATTTTAAGGAAATAAATTGCTAGAGCGCCCAGAATAATAAAAAGCAGGGTCGCAACGGTAATCGTTCCTTTTGATTCTCTATGTAATTTCATGAGACTAAATAAATTTTTCTAAAATAAAGTACAAATATACGACAGGAACACAGATAATAAAACTATCCAGCCTGTCTAATACGCCACCATGCCCGGGAATGATGTTCCCACTGTCTTTTACGCCGAAATTTCTTTTCAGCTGGCTTTCCACCAAATCTCCCAGCGGAGCAAAAGCAGCCACCAAAAATCCGACAACCATCCAGTTTCCTCTGAGCTCTGGCTGATAATGTTCTATAAAATAAGACAGCACCAATGTTAAAACAACTCCTCCTATATAGCCTTCCCAGGTTTTTTTAGGAGAAATCTTAGGGGCCATTTTATGTTTTCCGAAAAATTTTCCTACCAGATAGGCAAAAGTATCACTACTCCAGATCAGGATAAACAGGAAAAGAACTTCCAGAGAGAAAGTATCATTATAGCTGGAAAACTTAGGCAGTCCTAAAGCAAAGCTGAAAGGCAATGCT
>JASLCD010000211.1 GCA_030146295.1 Chryseobacterium sp. | reverse complement strand
AGATCATCAAAAACAAGTTAGGTGTACTTGAATTAGCACAACATTTAGGAAACGTATCCAAAGCCTGTAAGGTGATGGGATATTCCCGAGACAGTTTTTACAGATTTAAAGAATTGTATGAGCAAGGAGGTGAATTAGCATTACAGGAAATCTCCAGAAGTTAATCCCAAAAAATTTCCAGTTCCTTAAATATTAACTTTATGAGAATTTTTGTATTTTTGAATAAGGAATTTTGAAATATTATTTATATATAAAAAGCTGGAAATTCCTATTGCGTTCTTTGGTATGATTCATTTAAAAGATGTTTTGGTTGTTGTCGCAGACAGATGGTTGAATAATAAAAATTTAAAATGTATGGATACAATAAAATCAATTTTCATTAACCTTTCATTAGGTTACACAATAGCTCTTTTAGGAAATCTACTTGTAATGGCGAGTTTCGGTGTCGGAGGTGAGTTGACCGGAATAATCTATTAGAATGAGTGTATCGTAGAATAATATAGGGAGCTCGGTTCGATGCCGAGACTCACCGCATTAAAAAGGAGTTGCAATAGCTCCTTTTTGTATTTAGTTTCATTTTTATAAATAGAGTGTAGTAATAAAAATTAGCAAATTGTCTCAGCCATGTTATCCTTGGTCGTCCTTCAGTTCTCCATCTTGCTCTTGCAGACCGTACCACAACATTAGTTCTTTCTCTGATACTCCTTCCCATACTCAGCCAATGAAACTATAATTTTAAAAATAAATTTAGATTTCTTTTTATTTTTTTCTTGTATCATAGTTAACATTAAATCCTAAAAATCTTTGAAACCGTATTTTTTCTATATTCTTAGTTTCGTAAATCTCCTAGATCATTATTTATCACAGTAATTTTTTCTGTTCTTTCGAATTCTCTTTATCACATATTTTTTATGTGCATGTCGTCATCAGGAAATGAGTAGGCGCAAAAAATTAAATTTTCAACTTCCAATAGGACAACATCTCTTTTATTTTTATTAAACCATTTTATTTAATTTTAGGTTTCATAATGAAAAAACATAGGCTTTAGCTCTCCCCCCTATTTTAACTTCTAACATTTAAGAATCTGAAAATTTATAATTCCATCTATAAAGGGTTGTTTTTAATAATCTTATAGATATTAATCACTTCAAGTTTTCACATTTTGTCATTTTTTACTTGTTCTGCAACTGAAAGCTCATATTCCAATCCGAATATACACCATTCTTACAAAAAACCTACTTCAGCAGGCATTTTTTCATAAAATGTAGTATTTATACGTAATCATAAGATCTAAAATAAAAATACATTTGTGGCTTAGTTTATCATTTTTCATTAAAACAATTTAGTTTAAAATATAAACATCGAAAAAATAAAAACTAAAATAAACTTAAATATGAAAATTAAACAACTTTATTCCCTGATCGCATTATGCAGTACAACTGCAATCGCATATGCACAAGTAGGGATTAATACTTCTGATCCACAGGCAACTTTAGATATTGTAGGAAGTACCAACACCAATATGAGGGACGGCATTCTTCCTCCAAGAGTATCCAAGCAGCAATTAGCATCAAAAGACGCCGGAACTTATGGTAGTGCTCAGAAAGGGGCTATCGTTTATATTACAGACATTACTTCACCAACGGGTACCACCCCAAGTATAGCAGAGGTTGGAAGTATTGATAATATCGGATATTATTATTTTACCGGATTTCAATGGGTTCCTTTTGCCATGAATCTTTACAATACGGACGGAAGTCTTTCAGGAAACAGAGTCGTGACCCAAAATGCCAATACTCTGGCATTTACAACCACAGCGATCAATGGCTTTTCTATTGACGGGACTACATTCTCTGTAGATGGAGCCAATCACAGAACCGGATTGGGAACAAGCTCTCCTGAAACAAGATTCCATGTAGTGTCCACCACTCCAGTTTCAAACCGTTACAATCTGATTGATGCTACTGCAGGAACCAACCAATACGGAATTGTTGCTTTAAGAAACACTTCTGCTTTGGCTACAGGAAATTTTTCATTGCTTGGCTTTACCAATAGCGGGCCTTCTTCAGGAGGCGGAAACTGGGCATTAGGATCTGTAAGAACGGGAGCAACACTCACCAATGGTTCGGAAGAAGATTTTTACATTGGAAATTCTACCGGAGGCGGTTTGATTGAAAGAATGAGAATCAATCCCATATCAGGAAATGTAGGAATCGGAACATCTTCAGCAACCAATAAACTCCACATTAATGCTACGAACCCAATAAGACTGGAAGGGTTGCAGGCTTCTTCAGGAACTGCAGGAAGCTTAACCGTGAACAGTACAGGTGTTGTACAATTACAAAATTCATCAAGCATCAGTGCTGCAAGAGGCACCGGAATAGTAGTCATTACAACAAACAATACTTTTGTAAATACGGCAACATCAGCAAAAACTTTTGATAATCTCAGTGAAATGACGGGTAATACTTTTACAGCTTCTGCAACAGGATTATATAAAGTTGATTTTGTAATTAATTACCCTCAAAGAGGAGCAACAGAAGATGGTGGAGACGGGTATTTAGGGTATGCCCAGATCAGCCTGAACGGGATTCAGCAGTCATTTACCAATACTAAAGTTCCCCTGCCGGAAGCATCCGGAGCGCCCTCATTTGTTACGTGCACCAATACTACATTACTAAAAATGAATGCAGGTCAGGTTCTTTCATTTCAGGCACTTACTTTCGGATCAACACCGAATACAACCAATATTATAGCTCCGTTTACAATCAACGTAGTTCGTATTGATTAATCTTTCGAATAAAAACAAAAAACAGGTAAAAGTTCCCTTTTACCTCAACCAGGCAAAAATTCTATCAACACAAATACTAAAGAACCCCTGCATTTTAAAATGCAGGGGTTCTTATTTTTTATTTTAATAGTCTGTTTAAATTAGTTGAGACCTTTTAAAACCTTTTCAAGTTCAAGATCCCGTTTCTGAATAATATCATCATCAGAATATTGAATATAGTCATTGATTCTCACTCCAACTTTTTGAGTCTGCGAGTTGTCATAATAGAAAATACCATTTCCGGTAAATTCGAGATTATATCCGCCTGGCAGTTTTACCGTTCTGACATCACCATCTGCACCTGCTGTTCTCTGACCAATGGTTCTGGACTGGGGAAAGATATTTTGAAGATTCATCGTATTCCACTCGCTCATACTTAAGGTTTCCGGATTAACGATCAGGAAAACCTTTCCTTTGTACGGATGAACGGTTTTATTTTTAATATCATAATAATAGGTTCCAAAATCTTCATAGCTGATAGGGATATAGGTTCCTGTATTTTTTACATTGGGTTTGTAATATTTTCCAAAATGATTCTCTACAGGCGAGAAGTATTTGTAGACATAATGGAATACAAATCCGCCCCAATCCGGATATCCGCGCATGTCAAAAACAATTGCTTTTTTTGATGAAGCTTCTTTAAAAACAGCATCCATACGATCGTCCAGTTTATCATCAGGAATATTCTCTGTAAAGGCAAACACATCATTGATTTTAAAATAAGCAATGTCCTTATGAACCATTTTATACTGCTTCTTCAGACGGTTTTTGCTTTGGATATATTCTGTCACAATATCCCGTTGCTTTTTGTCTGTGAAATTGACAAACTCCGTCTCTATATGGTAAGTTTTATTATCTTTTGACCGAATCTTCAGCTCTTTAAGGGACTGGTCATCAGGCCAGATCAGGTTTTTCTGATAATCTGACATCAGGTACAAAAGTGTTTCAGAATTGGAACCAGAGAGCAAATCTTTCTTTTCTTTTATAATCTGACGGACACTTTTACCGCTAACCTCCGTTATTCTATCTCCAATATGGATATTCGCTTTAGAACATATCTCCGGTAAAAGAAGGTGAGTTACCAGCAAATGATCATTCAAAATCACATAATCAAAGGGTGGATAATAGGATCTGTGGAAAATTTCATTTTTATAATTCAGCTGGTCATAAAACCTGAAAGAATGGGAATCTTCCATTGTTGAAACCACTTTTGCCAGAATAACCTCAAAGTCTTTTCTTGATGTACAGCGAATCGTCTGGTCTACTAAATCTGAGAAGTAAGCTTCCGCATTTTTCTCCATCAGATATTTATGCGGATAAAGATAATCAATCGCTCCCTGCAATTTGGCCAATGCCAGCAGGCGGTAGGCTAACGGCAGGTTTTCATCTTTTTTAAATTCTTTTGTTCTGGAATCGGATAGTATTTCTTTCTTATCATTTTCAGCAATGAATCTATGGCTATAAATATCATTCAGCAATGTTTTGTTTTCTGAACTTACTTTTTTATTTTTCTGATACCATCTGAAGTTTTGATTCACAGAGAGTACATCTTTCTGGTTATCAATAACCGGAGTGCCGGAAAATTTATGATTAAGGTTGGCTGATAAGAGGGTAATGACTGTATTTTCATCTGATTTCCCATCCACTGTCCCGATAGTCTCCAAAAACAAACTGTCTGCATCTTTTTTTCCGCTGGCAACATCAGGATGATAATATTGTATGAAATTCCAGGTCTTCATAAAATAGAGGTATCGGTCTTTTTGAGCATATAGTGCAGCATGGATAACAATCACAAAAAACAAAATAAAAATTTTCTTCATTTATTTAAATTTGCGATGTAAAATACACTTTTAAAGGCATATAGATGTAAATAATTTTTACCTCCAGTTCAGACAGAGATACTACAACCTTTAAGCTACATTGACCCCGAAAATATGTCCTACTAATGCTGTAATTCCCATTGCAACGGTTCCCCAGAAACAGATCCTCAACACCGCTATTTTAATACTGGAACCTCCGGCCCTCGCAGAAACGGCTCCCAAAAGCATCAAAAATATAATTGAAAACCCATACTGGAAATATACCATCTGTTTAAGAGGAGCCAAAAGGGAAACTGTAAATGGTAATAAAGCTCCTACGGCAAATGAACCGAATGAAGCTACTGCTGCCTGCAAAGGTTTTGCCTGTGTTATTTCATTAATTCCGAGTTCATCACGGGCATGTGCTCCAAGTGCATCATGTTCTGTAAGTTCAATAGCAACCTGCATGGCTGTTTCTTTGCTACAGCCTCTTCTTTCATATACTTTAGCAAGTTCTCTGAGTTCTATTTCCGGCATTTCTTCAAGCTCACGTTTTTCACGAAGTAAATCTGCTTTCTCCGTATCTTCCTGTGAACTTACAGAAACATATTCTCCTGCTGCCATAGACATTGCCCCGGCAATCATCCCTGCCAGTGCTGCAAGAATGATGATAGGCCGCTCCGGTTCTGCAGCTGCAACCCCGATCACGATACTTGTTGTAGATAACAAACCATCATTTGCTCCCAATACAGCCGCGCGAAGCCAGCCTACCCTGTTTACATAATGTTTCTCCAGCTGATGATGCATAACTTTTTATTTTGGTGGTAGGATAAAGTTACCAAATGTTTCATCAAGAATCATTTTAAATTATGTTCTTATTGAGGGTAAAACCTCATCTGTTCAAAGATATAATCAGGGTTTGCTCTCAGGAGATCGATCAGCTGCTTCAGTTCGGACTCTTCCCAGGATTTCTGGAACATTTCATCGTGAATAAGCATCACTACATTGTTTTTTGTAAAAGTTTTATCGGATGTACAAAGTTTCTGAACAGCTGTATACATTTCATTCACGGTTTGTACAGGAGTTCCGTCAGCAGGGCGATGCTGCCATTCCACATCCCAGCCCATCACTTTATATCCCTGGGCTGCCAGCTGATCTGCAGTCTGTATACCGTTGGCCACATCATTTTTCGATCTTCCTCCCAAACGCCACATATTACGCCCCGGCAGACGCACTATTTTATAAGGCAGCTTCAACAGAGCCTGATTGTAAAGGACGTCTTTCACAGACTTTTCCGCATCATTATAAAAAGCTTCATAATGATCATTGGCATGGGTAAAGCTGTGGTTATATTCGTCAATATAAGGGTTCTGGTCATAATATTTGGCGTAAGTATCCATCTGCTTGTCTTTGATGACATGCTCCCCCACCATGAAAACACTGATTTTGATTTTCTCTTTTAAAATAATATCATTGATATTTTCACTGCCATTAAGCGGACCATCATCAAAGGTAAGGTAGATATAGCATTTATCGGAAGGCTGTGTGCCGGTTTTTTGAGAATACAGGCAATTGCCTGCCATAAAAAGAATACCAACGATGGTGATACACAGTCTGTTCATAATAGGTGATTTACCACAAAGATAATAAGGAGAAACCATACAGCAGGTTTTAGATGCGTAAATTTCTTGGAGGATAAAATATAACCATAACACATTAATACTCAAAACAAATCATTTCCATTCCTATCATCCTGTCCGGAAAATCCTATTTTATTATCTTTGCAGGAATGAATTTATTATATATCAATTGGGATGTGAATCCCGAAATCGTCAATATCTTGGGATTTCCTTTAAAATATTACGGAATCCTGTTTCTTGCAGGACTTGTGTTATGCTTAAATATTTTAAAACGTATTTATAAAAAAGAAGGCCTTAGTTCGCAGGCTCATGAAGCGCTGTTCTCTTATGCACTTATAGGAATTTTATTAGGCGCCAGACTGGGACACTGTCTTTTTTATGATTTTGATTATTATTCCCAGCATCCTCTTGAAATATTATTACCGATTCAGAAGGGAGTGGACGGAAGCTATCACTTTACAGGATTTGCAGGACTTGCCAGTCATGGTGGTGGCATCGGGTTGGTGATCATGCTTCTTATATATGCAAGAAAGTTTTCTATTCCGTTCATGACGGTCTTGGATGCCATAGCCATTGTACTTCCATTGGGTGGTACTTTTATCAGGCTTGCCAATCTGATGAATTCTGAAATCATAGGAGTTCCTACAGATGTTCCATGGGCATTTATTTTCCGTCAGGTAGATGATCTTCCGAGACACCCTGCCCAACTTTACGAAGCAATCTCTTATTTTATTATTTTCCTTTCTGTGTATTTTATTTATAAGAAAAACATATTTAAGATCGGAAAAGGGTTTTATTTCGGAATCAGTATTCTGCTGATCTTCATCATGAGAATTCTGATCGAGTTTATCAAGGTAGACCAGGTAGAATTTGAGCACGGAATGAGCCTGAATATGGGACAGCTGCTGAGTATTCCTTTTGTTCTTCTTGGTTTATTCTTTATCATCAAAAGTATATTGGAAAAAGGAAAGGTGAAAACCACTTAATTTCCTGATTTCTTTTAAAATAACAACTCACTGAAAACAGTTTTTCAGTGAGTTTTTTTTAATGAATGGTCCAATAGATTATCTCGTTGTATATCCTCCATTAGCAAAAATGGTCTGCCCGGTAATCCACCAGCCTTCTGTTACCAGAAATTCTACCAGCGGAGCTATATCTTTTATATTGGTAAGACCTCCCAATGCTGAAGCAGATTTATGATAAGCAACAGCATCATCCGTTTCCTGTCCATAGAAGAAAGGCGTATCCATTGGGCCGGGTGCTACAGCTGTTACGGAAATTCCTCTCGCTCCGAATTCTTTAGAAGCAGCTCTTGTAAAATGCTCTACGGGTGCTTTTGCTCCTGCATAAGTGGAATATAGTCCTGTATAAGCTGCCAGCAATGAAGTAACAATGGTACAGATTTTCCCGTGATCGTTCAGTTTTTTACCGGCTTCCTGTAAAAAGAAGTAAGCTGATTTTGCATTGACATTGAACATGGTATCATATTCTGCTTCTGTAGTCTCTGAAAATGGTTTCTTCAGCACCATTCCTACGGTATTGATCGCAATATCAATCCCTCCAAAACGAGAGATTGCTTCATCAAAGAGTTTTGTAATATTGTCTACTTTGGTAAGATCTCCCTGGAACAAAAATGCTTCTGCTCCTAATGCCTGTACCTCAGCAAGTGTTTTCTCGCTATCTGCTCTTGAGCTTTCACTGTTATAATGTATTGCCAGTTTTGCTCCTTTCGCTGCAAAATCTCTACTTAACAATCCTCCAAGGTTTTTACCTCCTCCGGCAATTAAAACAACTTTTCCTTTTACATTTTGTGTTGACATCGATTTTATTTTTAAATGTTAATGAAGCAAAGATGAATAATAAAAACGGCCTCAACATGGTGAAGTTTTCGGGAATTGTATTACAATCAGATAAGATTATCAGTTCTTTTTCTGAATTTACTTGTAAACCGAGGCAGAAACATTAATATTTTTATATAAACAAGATTTTTTAATAGAATACTATTTACCAGCCAGATATGATCCGAAACAACCCCATTATATTAAACAAAGCTATATAATTCACAAATACACATCAATTTTAGGCATAACATTTGATACTCTACCACCCGTATTATACACCACTTCATTTTTATAATATATTTTTTTATAATCCTCAGTGTTCTGGGGATTTTTTTATATCCATGTTCCGGCTCTTATTATCGTCTTACACTCAGACTATAAAGCTATTCCGCCATTTCTGCCGTAAAACCATTTCTGATAATCAATCATTTAAAACCTGATTATTCATTTTATTGTTGTATATTTGTACATTAATTAACCAAGTCTATACTTTGTTTTCTGTAACGACCCGAATATTTTTTATTCAGTCTTTGCTTTTTGAGCAGCCATATTTTAAACTTTTATTTTTCTACTAAGAACAATACTTGTCGGAATTTTAAAGCTCTGTATGATTGGGATTATCCAAGACAGAAAACATAGCCAGGCTTTATAGGGGTCTACAACAGACCAGATTGAACCAATTAATTTATAGAAACTAAATACTAAAAATAATTTATGGCAGATTCTTTTTCTAAAAAGGAAAATTTCA
>JASLCD010000464.1 GCA_030146295.1 Chryseobacterium sp. | reverse complement strand
TATGGGAGTAGCAGATATGTTATTTAAACGTAAAAAAGAATTGGCAGAAAAGAACCTGAAAGATGGTAAAGAATATATGGAAGAGTATGGTAAGAGAGAAAGCGTTGTGCAGTTACCAAGCGGCTTGCAGTATGAAATCATTACAGAAGGGGATGGTGCGAAACCAGGCCCTAAGTCTACTGTAAAGTGCCACTACCACGGAACAACTATTTCCGGAAAAATATTCGATAGCTCTGTAAAAAGAGGTACTCCTGCATCTTTCCCTTTGAACAGAGTAATTTCAGGATGGACAGAAGCTCTTCAGCTGATGTCTGTAGGAAGCAAATGGAGACTGATCATTCCACCGCATTTAGCATATGGAGATCAGGAAATCAGCAAAGAAATCGGACCCAACAGCACGCTTGTTTTCGAAGTTGAATTGCTTGGAATTAAATAATTCTGCTTAAAAATAGATTAAAAATTTACCTGATTTCAGGTAAATTTTTTTATTTGTACTATATTCGTATCGATGAATTGCAAAAACGAAGAGATTGTTTTTATAATACATCCGGGCAACACAAAAATATGACTGAATGAAAAAACTTTTTTACCTTTTCGCTGTCGTTGGCTTACTGGTATCCTGTGTTTCCAAAAAGAATCAGGCTATTCAGCAGAATATTCTTACCCTGAAGGACAGTTACTGCAAAGCTCCTTTTAAGTACAACTATAATAATAAACTCCCTTCTTATAATTCGGATTCCATTTTAGAAGCCAATAAAGAACTCAAAGGAATGTTTACCGATCAGAGTGTTTTAATTTTAAATGCATTGGGTAATCTTGATGATGTTCACAAAATCATTGAGCTTAAAAAAGATTCCTCACTTACTTCACAGGTGAAAATTTTGCAGCTTAAAACAAAAATCAACAGCAGAATTACCATTGCTTTAACAGAGCTGGATGCCGTAGCTGCGGAATTTGACTGTGAAGGAGAGCGGGTGGCTCAGATCGGAAGCTATGTGGATAATCTGAATGCCTCCAGAAATAATAAACTGATTTTATATTCCATCATTGCTGGTGCAGCTTCATCCATTGCCGGGGGAATTGTGAAAAGCGATGGCTGGGATAATGCAATTGGAATTGGAGGAGGGGTTTTAGGAGCAGGGTTTGGTTTGGCAACCCTTAATCCCAAAGGAAAAAAAGTAGAATTTATCCACCAGAGAAATCTCTTAAGGGATATCTGGAGAGAAAAACTGGAGTCTCCCAACTTTCCACCTTTTATCTGGTATATGTATACCGAGAAAAAGTTTTCCAACAAAGAACAATATTCTATCATAGGAAATATGAAATTGAGATGGCTGCATTATCAGTTTGACGATGTGAAAGAAGCTGCAGATAAGTCTGTGATCTTCAGCGATGGCGGGTTTTACAGAGCTGATGATCTGAATAACCGTGCTGCCATGCTCAATCAGATGCAGTCTGCAACGCGTACCATTAATCAGAATATCAATTATCTGCTGCTTGATCTGGATAAATTAATCCTTTAAGAAAAAATTAACTGTAATAAAATTTGTTACATTTGAAAAAATGTTTACCTTTGCAATGTAATTACAATGAACAATACAAGATTTGCTACGGCAATACATATTATGACCTTATTGGCGAAGAGTCCTCAGGAGTGGCTTACTTCCGAATGGATAGCCGGTAGTATCAATGTGAATCCGGTGATCATCCGTAAGGAGATCAGCGTATTAAGAGAAGCAGGACTTATTATCAGCAGACAGGGAAAAGAAGGAGGAAGTCAGCTTGGCAAAAATGCTGAATTGATCACGATTTCGGAGATCTATAAAGCAGTAAAAAATACGGAAGTATTAGGAAAGAAAAATCAGAATCCCAACCCGGCATGCAGTGTAGGAAAGGAAATTAACGTTCATTTAAATACATTATTTGAAGAAACAGATCATTTGGTAGTAAAATTTTTAGGAGATAAGTCATTGCAGGAATTCGCCGACCAGTTCGAATAAAATTTTTTAATTCTAAATGTAACAAATTTTATTACAATTTAATTTAAAAATAAAACATTATGAAAAAAGTAGCAGTAATAGGTGCAACAGGATTTGTAGGAGCACACGTAGTAGCAGAATTAGCAGACAGAGGATATGCTGTAGAAGCATTGGTAAGAGATGCCTCTAAGGTAAAATTACAGGAAAATGTAACTGCAAAAAGCGTTGATGTAAACAATGTAGAAGAATTGGCAGAAGTATTAAAAGGAAGCGATGCTGTAATCAGTACCTTCAATGCAGGATGGACGAATCCTAATCTTTACAACGATTTTTTGAATGGTTCTGAGAATATTCAAAAAGCAGTAGAACAGTCCGGTGTAAAAAGACTTATTGTAGTAGGTGGGGCAGGAAGCCTTTACACTCCGGATCATGTACAAATCGTAGATACTCCGGATTTTCCTGATGCTTATAAACCAGGTGCTACAGCTGCAAGAGATTATCTGAACAAAATCAAAGAAAACAATACTCTGGATTGGACATTCTTCAGCCCTGCAGTAGAAATGAACCAGGCCAATGTAGGAGAAAGAACTGGGAAATACAGAACTTCACTAGAAACTCCGGTATTTGATGAAAACGGAAGAAGCCGTCTGTCTGTAGAAGATGTAGCCGTAGTTTTGGTAGATGAACTGGAGCAGAACAACCACATCCGTGAACGTTTTACAGCAGCTTATTAACAGATAAAAGAACAAAATGATACAAAAGAAATTATTGTCGATAGTGACGCTGTTGGGGTTTATCAGCATATTTGCGGGAAACCTCAAGGTGAAAGTGTATAATCCGGGAACCAAAGCTATTTTTCCTATTACTTCCACCATTATTTATGGCGATAAGGATGCCATACTTGTTGATGCCCAGTTTCAGAAACAATATGCAGAACAGCTGGTGAAAGAAATTAAAGCAACAGGAAAAAATCTGAAAACAGTTTTTATTTCTCACAGCGATCCCGATTTTTATTTTGGACTGGATGTGATAAGAAAAGCTTTTCCCAATGCAAAGATTATTTCAACAGCTCAGACAGCCTATCTGATATCAGCTTCCAAAGATGATAAACTTGCCGTATGGAAACCACAGTTGAAAGCAGATGCTCCTTCGGAAATTATTGTCCCTGAAGCAGCTGTTTCAATTCCTGATCTTGAAGGAAAGAAAATTGAAATCAGACAAAACCCGGAAGATCCGGCACACAGTTTTCTGTGGATTCCTTCCATAAAAACCATTGCAGGCGGAATTTCAGTCTCTGTAGGCTCACACCTCTGGATGGCAGACACTCAGCATGCAAAAGCAATTGATCAATGGATAGGACAGATTGATGCAATGAAAGCTTTGAAACCGGAGCAGGTGATTCCTTCCCATTTTGCAGAACTTTCTGTCACTCCGCAATCTCTTGATTTTGTGAAAAACTATCTGGAAAACTATAAAAAGGCAGTGACGGAAAATAAAACTTCATCTGCCATTGTAGATTTTATGGTTAAAAAATATCCTAACCTTCCGGGAAAAGAGGAACTTGAAATGGGAGTGAAAGTTTATCTTAAAGAAATGGATTGGGATCTGAAATCTCCATACCCGGCCATCAGCCATAAGGTTGAGGTGGATTTTGGAAGCGTAAAATTCCTCCTTGATTTTAAAGATAACAAAACAATGACCTTTACCGGAATAGCCGGAAGTTCAAAGAACAGTACAGATACTGTAGAATATACAGCTGTAGAAGTGGCAAAGAATGTTTTTATGGTGTACTGGCATGAGCCACATCTTGGTTTCAATGTAACCCATATTCAGGATTATAATAAAAATATAGTGTATTCAAATATTGCAGGTCCGGGCGGTACGTTTACCCATCCGAAAGGAACTCTTAAGATTTTGAATTGATTATAAAAGTAAAAAGTACATGTAAATTCTACATGTACTTTTTTTATAGAGATAAAGGTCATAAACGTTTTCATAGATACATTTTTGTTATATTTGATTTGCAGAAAACCTTATTTTCAATAGGGAAGTGAATCTGTAATGTTTATTTTTAATCAAACAATAACCAATGAAATCAATTAAAATTCTGCCACTCCTGTTGCTGTTGTTTCTCTTCAGCTGTGGTAAACTGGCAACAACACCCGAAGATAAAAAATCTGTTGACGAAATTCTTAAATTTTACGGAGGCTATGTTGAAACAATGAAAGGAGTGCAAACACTGAATGGAATATCCGGTGATTTTTTTGAAGTGGAAATTAAAGACAGTAAACTGATCAATAGTCAGCCTCAAAGAGCAATATCCAATGCAGCCAATATCGCATTTATGGTGTTTCAGAATCAAAAACCGGGAGAATATGATGTTGTAAAAACAAAATTACTTTTACCTGATGGCGCCACTTTTACAAAATCATTCACTCAAAAAGAACTGCAGGAAGTAAAAGAGATATATCCGGAAGTAGATAAAGTCAATTCATTTCTGATTAATAAAGATTACAACGGAATTTTCGAAATGTTTGATCCAAAATTTAAGCCTAAAAAGGAAGTAGGGCAGAGAAACCAGCTGTTTCCTTTTATTAATATAGCATTCGACAGAAAGACAAAAAAACTGTTGAATATTGAATTCCCATAGAATATAAATACATCAATAAATCCCCGGGATTAACATAAAAAGGCTGTTCACATAGAACAGCCTTTCTTTTTATAGATTCATAAACAATTTCGGATTAATCGGAGTATTGTTTTTGTGTACTTCATAATGAAGATGAGGTCCCGTAGAACGTCCTGAATTTCCGGATTTGGCAATTACCTGGCCTACTTTTACTTTATCATTTACTTTAGAGATAAGCTGGGATAAGTGTCCGTATAGTGTAGCCAATCCATTTCCGTGAGAAACAATCACGCAGTTTCCATAGCCTCCTTTCTGTCCCGAAAAAATAATAGTTCCGGCCGCAGCAGCTCTTACATCAGAACCATAGGCAACAGCAATGTCCAGTCCTTTATGAAACTGCATCTGATCAGCTTCAGCAGGCGGATTGTTTTTTTCAGCAGCAGTCTTGGTAGTCGTTGCAGTTCCAGCCACAGCTTTTGTTGTAGAAGGAGCTGCGGCCGCAGCCACAGGAGCTGCCTTTGGAGTAACCATTACTTTCACTTCCCTTTTATTACCATAGCTGTCTGTAAGTTCTATAATTTTCTCTACAGGTTCAGCTTTTACTTCAGGTTTTGGAGCGGCAGCAACTACCGGTTTTGCTTCCGATGCGGTACTCGTTTTTACCGCAGCGAAAACAGTTTTGAAAGGAATCGGGTTTTTTCTCACTCCAAAATTAGAGGAAATATACCCATCGGTAGGCATGCCCAGCGGAACCTGCATCAGTTTTTTCTGAAGATCCATCAGGTATTGGCTGTATCGGTTTGCCTGTTTGGAAAGATAAATAGAATTTGAAATACTGTCCTGGTTGAGCATCATCAGTTTTTCACTGGTAATGTCTTTGGACTTCAGGAAGGAGTTGAGTTGTCCAACAGTCTGATCAACAAGAGTAAGATCAGTTTTCATTTTTAAATAATCTACACTGTCTTTTTCAGTGTTTATTTTTACAAGGTTGACTTCGTAGGTTTTGTCATCTTTTTCGGAAAAGAGCTTAGCAATGAAGACACCTTGTGCAAAAACTACTAGTAAAAGTCCTCCCAGGAGAATGTTTACGTTCTTCTTGCTGTTTAGAAATTTTTTCATATTTCTTCTCTTAGTAAATTTAAAACGGTTTTGAAGCTGCAAATTTAATTAAAAATAGTCTTTGTGGGTTATTTTTAATTAAAATTCAGTTTTTTCTGTATTTAACGGTTAATTAGCTATTTAATTGTATTCAAGTGTTAATTTTTTCAGAAAATAGCTTTTATCATAGTTTCAAAGCCTTTGTTACGTCTTTGTTTTAATATCTTTGCAGTTCACATTCCAATTATGGCTAAAAAGAAAATTATTTCAGAATCTTCGAATCCAAAAAAGAATAAAAAGGATATTTCTGTAGGAGTTGTAGGGAGCGGAAGTTTTGCGACCGCTATCGTCAAAATGCTTGTTGAAAACTGTAAAGTGGTACACTGGTGCGTAAGAAGTGAATTTGTAAAAGGAGCCATTGAGCTTCGCGGACACAATCCAACTTATCTTACTGCAGCTCATTTCAATCTGAAAAGCTTAAAATTAACAACAGATATCAATGAACTGGTTTCCGCCTGTGATGTTATTGTTCTGGCAACGCCGTCTATCTACCTGTCTGATACACTGGATAAGATGACTTGTGATTATTCAGATAAGATCTTTATCTCTGCAATTAAAGGGATTATTCCTAAAGTAAATGATGTGGTGGCCCATTATCTGCGTGATGAATTTAAAATCGGATTCAGAAACCAGGCGGTTATTGCAGGACCTTGCCATGCAGAAGAGGTAGCAATGGAAAGACTTTCTTACCTTACCATTGCTGCAGTAGAAGACGAAACAGCAGAAAAACTTGAAGAAATCTTCAGCTCAGACTTTATTAAAGTACAGACAAGTAAGGATATCTTAGGAAATGAATACAGTGCTATTCTTAAAAATATTTTTGCAATCGGAGCAGGGATCGCAAGCGGATTAGGGTATGGAGATAACTTTACCGCTGTTTTTGTGTCCAATGCAATCCGTGAAATGGAAGCTTTCCTGGAAGCAATCTATGAAGCTCCAAGAGATGTGAACGAAAGTGCTTATCTGGGTGACCTTTTGGTAACTGCTTATTCACTTTTCTCAAGAAACAGAAACCTTGGAAACCTGATTGGGAAAGGATATACCGTGAAATCTGCCATTCAGTCTATGAACATGGTAGCAGAAGGATATTATGCTGCAGATTCCATTTATAAGACAGCGAAACAGAAAAACCTTAAACTCCCGATTATCGATACCGTATATGCTATTTTGTATGAAGGTAAAAATGCTGAAAAGCAGTTTAAAAAACTGACCGCAAAATTGAATTAAAAAAACAGGACTTTAAAAATTAAAGTCCTGTTAAACATAAATAATGAAACTTAAGCATGAAAAATGCTTAAGTTTTTTTTATAGACTCATCTTGGTAATGACAAGTGATAATGATGATCTGACATTAAGATTACTGGCTGTGAAACCATTTCCTGTATCAAATTCGAACTTCTGACGGATAGTTGTTGGAGCTGCCAATGTTAAAAAATAACTTCCCTGGAAGAATGTAAAAGAACTTGATAGCTGGCACATTCTGTTGATCTCCGTAATCGTTGCAGTGGTAGCAGAGTTAATCAGATAAGAACGGGTACAGGTGAAGTTCTGGGAAAGATATTGTGTGTTAGCTGTACCGTTATTATTATTCGCATTGCTGGAATCCACAGAATACCGTACAATATAAGTTCCGGCAGGCAGGGTAATCGTAGAATTATCCGCTCCTAGTGAAGCTCCTGTAATTTTATTTGAAGTTACCGTAAAACTTCCCAATGTATTATTTGTACTTCCGGTAGGAATAAGTACTCCCGAACTGATAAGCAAAGACATGATCTGGGGCTCAGAACCGGAAACAATAATACGCTGCCATTGATTCCTAACCCATACATAATAGCCTTTCGGGAAACTGGAAGCCCCTCCGCTATTGTAAATAATGAGCCCGTCTGCAGGATTGGCAACAGGAGTTGATGTGCTGTTGAGAACAAGAAGATCATATTGTGGAAAAAGAACCCCTTTGTTGGACGAGTTGATGTCTAGGACACTGCTTGCATTAGGTGTGTTTGTATTAATACCAACTTGTGCATTTGCGTAAATACTGAACAGTATCATACCGACTATATAATAAATAGATGTTTTCATTGTGCAATTGATTATTGATTAAGTGCTGATCTTTGAATATCAAATTTAGCATTGGTAATGATGATCTCTCCGTTATTAGGAGCTGTTCCTCCGGATCCTGACTGATATGTTCCTCCTGCATCATGAGCGATGGCAGGGACTAAAAGAATAGGGGTTGCCGAAGTGGTTACAAAGGAAAAACTCATATTCAGAGTATGGGTTTTATTGCTGGCAATAGATTGTGCATTGATGCTGATCGTTTTACCATACTGGTTTCCACTCACCGGATCTACAAGTTTCACCAGATACTGATGCAGATGTACAGGAGTTCCTCCGATTCCTGCAGTTGTACTTTCAAGAGCAGTTCTGATATTCAGACATACATTCACCAGATAACCACTGTTTCCGGGAAGGGTGATGACCCCTGAAGAAGTATTGTATAATGCTCCGATATCATTAGATACAACCGTAAAGGCGGCATCATTGAAGTTTTTGTATGTACCGTTGGCCAATCCTCCAAGTATAGGATAATCCGTAGTACGCTGAAGCATCATGTAGCTTACCAGATTATAAGTGTCAGACAGCTGGGTCCATCTGTTGTTTTTCCAGATGTAGACACCAGGACTTATTGAATTTCCTTTATTGTATACAACCAGTCCTTCCGCCGGATTATTGACCGGAGATGTATTGCTCAATATATCTACAATATCCACTCTTGGAAGAAGAACTCCCTTGTTGGTTGATTGGGATACTTCCAGAACAGCAGAACTGTTAACTGATGATTTTCCAATAGCAACCTGTGCATATATGGTCTGCGCTATCATCAATAATAGCAGGATATAACTTTTTTTCATATGTTGATTGTTTTTTTAAAGCTGAGATATTTTGATGTAAGAGCCGGTAGGGATTACATTAACAAGATCATAGAATGTACTGTTCTGCATTCTTCCCAGATTTAACCTTAGCCCTCCAATAATATTAGCGTTCACATTAGCGGGAACAGTGTAATAGTAGGACCAGGTAGCCAGGTGGTTGATATTGACTTTGGAAACAATGGGTACTTCTTTTCTTGTGGCGCTTCCTCCGGTAAAGGAATTCGTTGAATTGTTGTAGGTATCGTTGATGAAATCAATAAAATATCCCATCAGATAATAAGAGCTTCCGGAAAGTGGTGCAGTCCCTCCCTGGCCGGCAGGGCTTTCCTGGGGTGAGTTTAAATTCAGGTTGACTTCTACCAGATATTTTCCCTGTGGAAGAATGAGTGAATATCCCCCTGAAACAGTATTCTGAACAACCTTAAATCCGCTGATATTTGATACTCCCGAAATAGCAGGGTTATTTACCATAAGGAGATTACTGGCACCTGCTACAGCATTATCCAGTGCAGATAATGATCCTGTAAAATCAAGATAAGCAACTTTTGGTGTATTTTCTGCATCAATCGTGCTTTGCCATGTGCTGCCTGTACTATTAAAAAAATGCAGGGCTTTGTTGTTGCTGTTGCTCCCTCCATTAAATCCAATAAGTCCATTGGCAGGAGAGGCAACTGGGGTCGTTGTACTGTTGAGGTTGGCAATGTTCAGATTGGGAAACAATATCCCTTTATTACCTCCCGAAACAGTTACGGCAGGAGCTGTTGTGTAACCGCTGCCTCCATTGTTGATGGTGATGCCTGTAACCTGGCCATTGGAAATAACAGCTGTAGCACGGGCCTTTGAGCCACCGTTTACAATGGATCCTCCTCCATAGAAATTAATTGTAGGTGCAGACGTGTAGCCACTGCCTCCGTTGCTGATGGTAATACCGGTAACTGCTCCTCCTGAAATGCTTGCAGTAGCTGTGGCCGGGGTTCCATTGAAGTTCTCAATGTGCAGAATAGCACTGGGGTCCGGTGTGGACGTGTTGATTCCTACACTTCCGCTTTGGGCAAATGCCACTGTTGCGAAAAATGTACTAACGAAGTTAATAATTTTCATCTTTTAGTATGTTTACGAAATAATTAATTAAATACTTATGTTGGAATATGTATTAAATCAATTGAAAGGTACGTAAAAAAATCAATCATTCCATGTGTTATGTATAGAATTACATTTATAATATTGCGTATTTGTCAAATAAAAGTGATATTTGGTATTGTATGTGTAATATTTTATCACTTATTGTTGATAAATCATATTGACGTAAAAGGTTATGATTACAGTGTTTGATATGATGAACTTAAATAAACTTAAGTTTTTATAAAATTTAAACATCCAATGAAGCCTTTAATTATTTACCATTCAGTGAATTAAAAAAAATGAAATTTTAATATTTTTTTTAAGAAATGTCTTATATTATCAATCATTTCAATGATGCTTTATTGAAATTTTCCATGGTTTTTTGTTGTGTACTTAAGAAGTGTTGATACAGCAAAAAATAACATGTTAAAATCGTTAAACGCGTTCCTGTTTTTAAAACTTTTCCCGAAATTTGAAGTAAAATTTAAAATTATGTCACAATCGCTTACAAGCAGAACACCGAAACCTAAATATGACGTTGTACTGATAGGAGGCGGAATCATGAGCGCCACTTTAGCAACGCTGCTTCATGAATTTGATCC
>JASLCD010000199.1 GCA_030146295.1 Chryseobacterium sp. | reverse complement strand
TTTTTCTACGAAAATTCTTTTGTTATTAGACATTAGATGTCAGATTTTTAATATTAGATTTATTTTTTATTTTCAAATTTATTTCTTGCTATCTCTATTGAACGATGCAATTTTTCAAGCAAAACTTTTTCTGAAGGTAAGATAAGTAAATATTCTGCTACTTTTATATTATCTCCTTCCAGATTCATGAGTTCTATATGTTCTGAATTTTTTCCTGAGCAAAGAATTAAACCAATGGGAGGATTCTCCCCTTCCACTTTTTCATATTTATTAAGATAGGAGAGATAAAGCTCCATCTGCCCTTTATGGCTGGCTTCAAATTCACCTAATTTCAGTTCGATAACGACTAAAGATTTTAGTTTCCTATGATAGAAAAGTAAATCCAGATAGTAATCTCTGTTATCTATTGTGATTCTTTTCTGTCTTGAAAGAAATGCAAAATCACTTCCTAATTCAGAAATGAATTTTTGAAGTTCCACGATAATGGCTTCTTCTAAATCTTTTTCAGAAAAGGTATCTTTCAATTCTAAAAAATCAAGAAAATAGGGATCTTTAAAAACTAAGTCAGGGTTTAAAATATTATTTTCAGACCAGTTTTTCAGTTCTTTATCTATTATTTTCTCAGGCTTTTTACTTATTGCTGTTCGTTCAAAAAGCAGAGAATTGATTTTTTCTCTCAAGACTCTGACACTCCAATTTTCAATTTTACAAACTTCAAGATAAAAGTTTCTTTTAGTATCTTGCGAAATAGGAATAAGAAGTAGAAAGTGAGTCCACGATAATTGTCGCATCGCTGATGCGACAATATTAAAATCACTAAAAACAGACGCAAACTGCATCATTTTTCGGATATTTTTCTCAGAAAATGAATTTCCAAATTCTAACGTAAGCTGCTGAGAGATCTGTACAATAACTTCTTTGCCATACTCAGCTCTCTTATTATCTAAAACATCTTCATTTATTCTTTTTCCTATTTCCCAATACAAAACCACCATTGCCGAGTTTACCTGAGCAGCGACCTGACTTCTTGTCTTGTCTACCAGCTCCTTAAGATCGGTCATTAATTGTTGATGATTTTGATTCTGTAACATTATTAAAAATTAGATGTCAGATTTTTAATATTAGATTTATTTTTCTTTTTTCTGAGTTAAAGTTTTTTTTCTTTAAACCCATCTATATTGGAAATTTTTGAAAGAGATTTTTCTCTCTATCCATTATTCTGTACAAATTTAAAGGAATAAGTTATATTTTCTTCAAATTTGAACTGTAGAATTTCCAATTTATTTGTTTATAAATTTATTCGGATTATCCTTATGTTCTTTCTGAAAGTCTTCTGCATTTTTTATTTCTTCTTTCAGCCAGTTTTCAAAAGGGATTTTCTTTTCATTAAAATCCTCAATGGCATAAAATGTTTTTCCATCTTCTGAAACCAGGAATTTGAAACGATAAAGCATATCCAAATCTTTCTTCTTGTGATTATAGGTATTCACCTGATAATACGGAAAGTTTTCTTTTGGTCTTTCTACAATTTCAAAAAACAGATTCTTTTCTTTTTCAGACAGTTTATTGTAAAAATTCACATAATAAAGATCTGCAAGCTTTTTCTTCTGTTTTTCAAAGAACTGAAGAATATTCTTCTCTTTTTCATTGTATTGAAACGGATTCGGGTAGTATTTCCCGTCTATTTCAACATCCTGTTGTGATGGTTTTGCCAATGGCTGAACAGTTTGTCCTTTGACATTCATCACACCCCATTTCCCTCCTACAACTGCTCTGTGCTCATCATTGGTCTTTTCCCAGTCACATCCGTCACAAAAGGTGGCATATCCGTAATTAAAAGGAAATGCAAAGTCATGCTCAGCTTCAATAACAGTATTCCCGTTTCGGTCTGCAAATCCTACTTTACCATTTTTAACCAATCTTCTCAGTCCTTCAGAGAAATAATCTGCTCCATTGTCATAAAGGAAAGGCTGGTACAGAAATTTACCTTTTCTGTCGTACACATATCCCCATGCATTTTTCTCCGGTTTTTCACCTTCTTTACTGCCATCAAAAAGAATAGTTTCTCCTTCTACAGGATCTCCATCTTTTAAGAATGAAAAAATTTTGAACTGTGCAGGAACAATTATTTTTCCTGCTTTATCTTTTACTCCAACTAAAGAATCTTTGGATTTAAAATAATGTAAATCCTCTTTACTCTGAGAAAAAGAAATGATTGGTGTTAATAGAATGGTTAATAGTAGTTTTTTCATATTAATTGGAGTGGGAAATAAAATATGCAGCCCAAAAGACTGCATATTGTTTTATACTTTAAGATCAGCTTCCAATCCTATTAAGTCTTTGTTTTGGTCTATAATCGGCTGCACTTCATTTTTGATGAATTCCTCCGTCTGGATTGGTGCGAAACCAATAAAGTTTTTAGGATCTAAAACTTCTTTCAGTTTTGATTTGTCTAGTTTTAAAGAATCATCGTTTAAGATTCTTTCGATAAGGTCGTTTT
>JASLCD010000346.1 GCA_030146295.1 Chryseobacterium sp. | reverse complement strand
TTCAACCTTAATATATGGAACAATATAATATTGACCAGAAAATCCAAGAGTTTATTGCAAAAATTGAAGCAAAAAATCCTAACGAACCGGAGTTCTTACAGGCTGTAAAAGAAGTTGCCGTAACAGTAATTCCATTCATTGCTACTAAAAAAGAATATACCGGAATGAAGCTGCTTGAAAGAATGGCTGAAGCTGAAAGAATTATTATTTTCAGAGTTCCATGGGTTGATGACAAAGGAGAAATTCAGGTTAACAGAGGTTTCAGAATTCAAATGAACTCTGCTATTGGACCATACAAAGGAGGAATTCGTTTCCACCCTACTGTAAACTTATCGGTTCTTAAGTTCTTAGCTTTCGAACAAGTATTCAAAAACTCTTTAACAACTCTTCCAATGGGAGGTGGTAAAGGAGGTTCAGATTTCGATCCACAAGGTAAATCTGATATGGAGGTAATGCGTTTCTGCCAGGCTTTCATGACAGAACTGTGCAAGCACATTGGTCCTGAAACAGACGTACCTGCAGGAGACATCGGTGTTGGAGCAAGAGAAATCGGATATTTATTCGGACAGTACAAGAAAATCAGAAACGAGTTCACCGGAGTTCTTACAGGAAAAGGTCTTGCTTATGGAGGTTCATTGATCCGTCCTGAAGCTACAGGATATGGTGTAGTATACTTTGCTGAGCAGATGCTGAAGACTATCGGACAGAACTTCGAAGGTAAAATTGTAACGGTATCAGGTTTCGGAAACGTGGCTTGGGGAGTTATCAAAAAAGCAACTGAACTAGGAGCTAAAGTAGTAACAATCTCTGGTCCTGACGGATACATCTATGATAAAGATGGTATCAGCGGAGAAAAGATCGATTATTTATTAGAACTTAGATCTTCCGGAAACAACAGAGCTGAAGACTATGCTAAAAAATATCCATCTGCTGAGTTCCATGCTGGAAAACGTCCTTGGGATATTAAGTGTGATGTTGCGTTCCCTTCTGCAACTCAAAACGAATTAGATTTAGACGATGCAAGAAAATTAGTTGAAAACGGATGTGTTTGTGTAACTGAAGCGGCTAATATGCCTTCTACACTAGATGCTATCAACTATTTCTTAGATAATAAAGTGTTATTCTCTCCTGGTAAGGCTTCCAATGCTGGAGGTGTTGCTACATCAGGATTAGAAATGACTCAGAACTCTATCCGTCTTAACTGGACTTCTGAAGAAGTTGACGCAAGATTAAAGGAAATCATGATTGGGATCCACAAAGCTTGTAGAGACTACGGAAAAGACGAGGACGGTTATGTAAACTACGTAAAAGGTGCAAATATTGCCGGCTTCGTAAAAGTAGCAGAAGCAATGTTGGCTCAAGGAGTTGTGTAACAAAAAATAAAGGTTGGGAAAAATTCCCGACCTTTTTTGATATAGCCTGTTCCCGGGACAATGGGAAAAAAGTAAAAAGTGAAAGGAGAAAGCGCTGCATATTGCAGCGCTTTTTTTATTTTTATGTCATGAAAAACACCTTTACCAATATTGATGAATACATTCTTCTATTCCCCATAGAAGTGCAGGAAAAATTGCTTGTGCTGAGAAAAGCTGTCCATTCCCATGTTGCCAACCTGGAAGAATATATTGGATATCAGATGCCTGCCTTCAGGTACAAGGGAAAACCTCTGATTTATTTTGCAGGGTACAAAAAACATATCGGGTTCTATCCCGGAGCTGAGGGGATCCGCAATTTTGAGAAAGATTTTGAAGAAAGACAGTATAAGTATTCAAAGGGTGCAGTACAGTTTCCTCTTACAGAAGATCTCCCTTATGATCTGATTCGTAAAATAATCCTTTTCAAAGTAGAAGAGGCTGAACAAAAAAAATCCTGAAATACAAGATCTCAGGATTCCGACTAGTGTTTGCTAAAGTGCTCTTACTTTTTCTTCTTTTTGTCCTTCTTCTCCTCTTTAGGGGTATCCGCAGGTTTGGTTGCATCTGTAGGTGTTGTACTTACAGTTGGATCTGTTGCAGGAGCTGTTTCCATCGTAGTAGCAGGTGCTTTTTCCTGTTGAGTCTTAGAATCTGAAGGACTTGTAGTCTGTGTATTCGGTTGTTGGGTTTGACTTGGGTTATTAGTAGAAGTATCGGCCGGCTTTTTTGGTGTTGATTGTGCTGATACTGCGATTACTCCAACTAATGTAAACGCTGCCGTTAAAATTAACTTTTTCATAATGTAATATTTAAATGATTGTTTAACTTAAACGAGGCATCATTTATAAAATTATGTGTAATAAGCTTATTTAACGTACTTTATAATTATTTAAGAGGAATTTATAAAAAGTTATTCAATCCAATTATTTTAAAAATGGCAGCTAAAAAATGAAAATTTGTATTGATTAGAAGGGCTTTTGCGCCTTCTACTTTCAAATCTTTGTTAAGATTCCCTGCTAAATTATTTCCTGCAGAGGCATCCATCTCTCATTGTTTTCTTTTCTGTCTTAGAATCTACTTCGCTATATTCTTCATCATTTTTTCCACAAATTCAAAAGCGGCCGGGCAGATCACTGTATTTTTCAGCATCAGATTATTAATCTGATAGATCTTCTTCCGGTCTGTATGAGGATATTCCCGACAGGCTTTTGGCCTTACTTCATAGATAGAACAGGTGTTATCACTGTTTAGGAAAAAGCAAGGCAGGTTCTGCAGTACTTTATCATTATCTTCATCTACTCTTAAAAACTTGGCTTCAAAATCTGCAGACTTCATGCGGAGGTGCTTAGCAATACGCTCAATATCTTTTTCGGTATACAGAGGACCCGTTGTTTTGCAGCAATTGGCACATTGTAAACAGTCTATTTCATCAAAAACTTCATCATGGGTTTCCTGCACGATATAATCGAGGTTTTTGGGCGGTTTTTTCTTTAATCCGTCCAGAAATTTCTTGTGTTCTTTCTGCTTCTGTACCGCTTGTTTTTTATAAAAATCTAAATCCATTTATTCTTTATTTTCCGTTGAATCCGGAAGGTCTTCTTTCTTATACTCATTTATTTTATCCAGATCCAGGACTGTTGTAAGATTTTCTTTGCTTGGATAATACATCGGAACAAATTTAGCTCCATACACAATTTCCCTGGTGGTGTAAGAGGACCGCTGAACGACTGTATTGGAAAATACTTCATCAAAAGCCCGTACCTGTACAATAAGCTCAATATCCGTACTTTTAAAATCGTCTTCTGAAAACCCGTAAAACGGAGAATTTTCATTTATTTTATGAACCACAGTCCAATTGAGGGCTAAGGTATTGATCTTGCTCATTTGGGTATCCAGCCTGTAAAAATTACTTTTAGCAACTCCGTTTTCTATGACTTCAATAGCAGCCGACAGAATCACGTCTGCATCTGTCAATGCATTATTTTTATAAGGGGCAAGCCTGAACATCAATGCCGAAGAGCCCTGAAAAGGGGCAATAACTGCTACATCAGAAAATCTGAGATATGCTCTTGGTCTTGAAAATCTTCCGTAAAAAAGTCCTGTTGCAATGGCAAAGGTAAGCAATCCCAGAAAAGCTTCAAAAGTAGCCACAAGGCTGGCCAGAAATCCTACCGGAGCAATTCTTCCATATCCCACTGTTGTAAAAGTTTGGGAACTGAAGAAAAAAACATCAATAAATTCATTCAACGGATCACTTTTATCAATTCCTGTAAGATGCTCTACCCCGATCAGATAGTAGATCATCGCAAAAAGAAGATTGATAAGAATGTAAGCGATGACCAGATATGAGATAAAGCGAAATGAAGAAAGATTCAGCATGGTATGATACCAGCTTAGCCTGTTGAAAACATTCACTCCTCTTCTCTGAACATTCGGAAGGCCGTCTTTATTGATAAATCTTCCGGAGGCATTCGTTCCGAAACCACTGTTCTCCGCGTTTTTCTGACGGATCTTTTTTCTGAATCCTCCTGTCATTTTTTAATCATTTTGACTGTGTTATATTATGATTTTCTTCTCCACATAGGCTGACAATGATCAACTCTTTTCTTCTGTTGTATAATATTTAAAAAAGCAAAGTTATGTTTTTTAGTAATCATTCGGATCACAGATTTTTTCTCATACCCTAATATGATGTTTTCACTTAAAACAACATATAAAAAAACAGCAGAAGGTTTTGAAGTTCTGCTGTTTATACAATATTTACTAAAATAGTTTTTATATGGTCTGTGCAGGTGATTCCAGCACGGTAACACTTACATTGCTGACCGATTTCACTGTTCCGGACTCTCCGTGTATAGTAGAAAGAAAATCAGGGAAGTTTTCGATAGGAAAAGCCCAGTAATAATGCCCATTGACCGGAGAAGGAAAGTTAGCCTGTAATCTTCCATTCAATTTCATTGGGACAAAATATTCTACAGAAGATCCTTTTAATTTCGTCAGGATAGAAATGCTCTTTTTAGAATGTGCAGGAACGGTAGTTTTGTAGGTACTGGTTTCTGTAATTTCTTCAGAATTTTCTGTACCTTCCGTTGTATCTCCTCCCACCACAACTTTGGTGCTTGCTGAAGCTTTTGCAACCAGCGGAATATCAACAGATACGGACGCTGCCACCTCAAATGAACCTGATACCGTACGTTTCCACGAAGTTGCATATCCTTTTTTGTACGAATAGGATACCGTAATTTCGCTTTCCCGATCTCCGTTATTAATAGCTTCCGTAGTATAAGCATTATCCGGTAAGTCTACTCCGTCGGTCTTTATGGTTACCTGTGGCGTTCCTAAAACAATAGACACATTAGGGTTGGGAGCTGTATTCCGGGTATCTCCGTCTACAGAAAGATCAGGATTAAAAATAATTCCATCCGGAACCTGGCCGGCGTATGCAAAAACATTTTTCAACCTCGTTTTTTCACCGGAAAAACTGACATCATATCCCATATCTTTCAAATGGTTAGCCTTGAAAGGGATTTCTCGCTCTTCATTGGTCGAACTGTTTACACCCAGACGATTATAATCTGATAATTGAAACTGGTCTACAATTTTCCAGCCTTTCTGCAGCATCTCAGCTTCTGTAAGCTGTACCTTCTTTACTTCAGAATAATTTACTTTTTCTGAACCATCATTAATAGCACTTACTTCATCCCTTGAACATGACACCGAAAGCATCAGTAAGAGAAACCAAAAAGAATTGATTTTTTTAATCATTTTAATATTTTTTTTAGTGTTTAATAATTAAATTTACAAAATTCAAGTTCTTTTAAGCCATTTTTTTACGAATTAATCAAATTTTAATTTTTCCTAATTTTTCATCTTATTGTCTTGTATTTTTCTCTAAAATGCTGTTTATATGAAATTTATCAATTTTCCCACTGGAATAGTTTACATGATTTATACTAACTTTGAACTATGAAAAAGCTTGAATCAAGAGAAGATATTGAACACCTTGTCAACTCATTTTATAAAAAAGTCATTAAAGATGAAACCATAGGGTTTTTCTTTAATGATATTGCTAAAGTAGATTGGGATCAACATCTTCCTAAAATGTATTCGTTCTGGGAATCTATTCTTTTTGGGCAGATGTCTTATAAAGGAAATCCAATGGGCGTTCATTTCCCGATCAATGAGATCCAGGCCATGGAGCAGAAACATTTTGACCGATGGCTTGAGCTTTGGCGTACAACGATTGAAGAGAACTTCGTGGGAGAAAATGCAGATATGGCTATCTACAAATCCGAAAATATAGCAAAACTAATGGCTTTCAAGATGGAACTGGCAAGAAGACTTTAAAGAGTTCCTGAGTCTGATTATGGGGCTGGGGTGCGGATACCCAATTCTGAGAATTTACTTTATATCCGGTTTTCCTTTTTATTTAAGGAACGATTACTGTAAAGATATAGGCTGCCAGGTTTACTAATAAAACTGTTCCGTAAAGAACATTTGTTTTACCTCGGCTTAGTGAAAGCATTACAATAAATACGGATAAGGAAAGCAGGATAATATCTTTTTTGTCTAAACCAAGTACCAGCGGAATATCATACATAATACAAACTGCTGAAACCGCAGGAATTGTTAATCCAATACTTGCCAGTGCAGACCCTAAAGCCAGATTTAAGCTGGACTGTATCTGATTGGCTCTTGCTGCGCGGATTGCGGCTACCCCTTCAGGAAGAAGAACTACAGCTGCAATAATAACACCTACCAGAGATTTTGGAGCTCCCAGGCTTTGTACCATCCCTTCTATCGTATCAGATAGTCCTTTTGCCATAAGCACCACAATAACAAGACAAACCACCAGAAAACCAAAACTGATAAGTGTTTTTGTTAATGACGGAATATAATGTTCTTCCGGATGCTCATCAGGAACGATAAAATAACTTCTGTGGCGAACGGTCTGTACCATCAGGAAAATGCCGTAAATGATAAGACAGGCAATGGATATAAAAATAAGCTGTGCTTCGTTATAGAATGGGCCGTTAACGCTTGATGTAAAATTGGGAAGAACAAGGGTAAGCACCAGGATTGAAACAATACTTACCAGATAAGTAGTTGCTGAAGTTCTTGCAAAAAACTGTTCGTGATATTTAACGCCGCCTACAAGAATGCATATTCCCAAAATTCCGTTAAGGATAAGCATTACAGCGGCAAAAACCGTATCTCTGGCCAGCGTGATCGCCTGATCTCCGCCGGCAACCATGAGCGAGATGATAAGTGCCACTTCAATAATGGTGATACAAAGAGCCAGGATAATCGTCCCAAAAGGCTCTCCTACTTTATGAGCCACTACTTCTGCGTGGTGTACTGCCGACAAAACACTTCCAATCAATAAAACACCCGCAAGGACATCATAAATAACACCAGTTCCCATCAAACCGGAAAAGTAGTATCCTACTGCAAAGAGAGGAAAAATATAGGTATAATGTAAAAGTTCTTTAGCTTTCATAAAGTGACTACAAAATACAAAAAATCTATGAAATTTTCAATATCAAAAGAAAATATTAATAATATTTTAATGAGGCCAGAAATTAAAGTCCTGATAATCTGTCAACATATGAAACAGAAGCCCGATTCCTATAATTCTAACATTTCCTTTAAAGAACAGCAGCAAAAAATACACCGCAATAGCATAATAAGAATGTAAGAAGTGAAAACCTATACTTCCTCTTGACGGATCAAAAATAGGATTAGCAAAAAGATGGTCCAGATCTACCAACATCGTAGCAAGGAGAATAAAATAAGCCTTCTTCCAGTTTTTACGATAAAAGATCAATGCAATAAAGACCGGAAAGACGAAATGCAGGAAATAATGTGTAAAGGTTTTGAGTAAAGCGATGTCTGATGGAGCCATTAATAGATAATTTTATATGGTTTCTATGGTTACCAGCGTAAAATTAAGGGTAATTCTCCGTTTTTCGCTTTTATTTTCACCCAATAATCGTGTGACTGGTTCCCGTACAACACATAATCTATGTCTGAAATGATTCTTTTTTCAGTATTGCTGAGCGTTTTTAAAGAAGAATACAGCAGAACACTGTTTCTGATGAAAATGTAGTTTTCTTTTAGATGTGGTGATAATACTATTGGTTTTCTGGTTGATTTTATAACAATACCGTCATTATTTCGGCTGATTTGATTGGGTTGAAAAGGAATTTCGGTAAATTGATTTTCACTGTTTATCCACTTTTTAGACTGAAAATACGCCCACGTTTTGTCAGAATCAACGCTTTTAATATCAATGGTATAATGAGGTTGTGTAATTTTTTGAAAGGTTTTTTTTTCAACTTCATTGAAATTATCATCATATTCATAACTGATAATCGTATCATTGACCTGTTCAAGATCTGCCGTTGCTTTCAAGGAAACAGCCTGAGAAGAATCAGCAATACTCTTATTGAAAAAACGGCTAAAATTTCTGATGTTTTCTTTGTCCAATTCCAGATCAAGAAAGTGATTTCCCGTCTGAAGCTTAGAAGCAACAGAACTAAGAGTTTCCGGAATTGAATTGTTTTTTATTTCAATTTCATCATCATGCAATTCAATAGAAAAGTTTTGAATTTTCTTTCCGGAAATGAAAGAAACGCTCCCCACTGTATTATTAATCAGCTCATTGGCATCCCAGACAAAATGTTCAGAAGTCTGAAGAAGCTTTTTCTGAATGGTTTCAAAAGCCAGCTCTGAAGTTCCTGCAATACAATGCCTATCATTGATCATGATAAAAATCTGGTCCTTCTGAAAACGGTTGTTGCCCAGATCTGTGAATTTCTGTTTTTTTAAAAAGGTGATGAATTTTTGTGGGTCTTTAAGTTCCAGAACGCTGTACCATTCGGAAAACTTAGTGTCTTTGACATGGAATATCTGTAGAAAATCCGGAATCATAATTCCGGAATCTTTCAATGAACCTGAACTTTTGCCTCTGGACCTGCTTCCGGACCAATGTGAAGGACGTGTTATCAGGCTGAAGAGATATTGTCCCGTT
Organism: Chryseobacterium sp.; assembly: GCA_030146295.1. Lineage (GTDB taxonomy): Bacteria > Bacteroidota > Bacteroidia > Flavobacteriales > Weeksellaceae > Chryseobacterium. The sequence continues at coordinate 6,920 of JASLCD010000346.1, read as the reverse complement.
AGTTTCTTTACGTCAATTAAAACAACGGCATCTGCATTCTCAGGAATGTATCTTAGGTTTTTATTTTTATGAAAAACCACAACATACACTGCTAGGGCAAACAGTAAAAGTAACGGGACAATAATCTTCTTTTTATTCATCTATAAAATTTGTGGGGTCTTTTCTGTTTCTTTTGTTTTAAAAACCTGATCGAATACATCAAAGAAATACATTAAGCTGTTTTCCGAAGAATCTTTAATCTTATAATTCATTTCAGTCTGGATACTCTCCCCTTTCATTTCTGTCTTATAATACATTTCTCCTACATTTTTTCTGATGGCATCCAATGCTTTTCTCTCTTTAGGGCTTTTGAATTCTTTATCTAAACCTGTTAAAAGTTTCTGGATATCCAATCTTCCTGATAAAGGATATTTAGCTGAATCTTTTGCCCATTTTCTGGAAACATCAGACTGGTTTACCGGTAAAATATTGTCCGCAGAGCTCATCAGATAGACAACACCATCTTTTACGGTAAAGAATAACTGATCTATATATCCTCCGTCTTTTTCTTCTTTAAAGGTGTAAAAATTTCCTTTTTTAGAGAATCTCTTAGCCAGTTTTTTATTGGTAGTGAGCAAATCAAAAATACGGTTCCAGTATCCTTCATTCTCTGTTGCAAAAGCAAAAGTGAAGTTAGGCACAGCGATATCTTTCGTTTTCTTTACTTCTTTTTCATTGAAATCGGCGTCGTATTCGTAATCGGTGTACTCTACTTTTTTAGATTTCAATTCATTCAAAACAAAGATTCCGTTTCCTGGTGCTATTTTGGTAATGGCTTCTTCATCCAGAACTATTTTCACCGTTTCCATGATCAGCTCCATTTCCTTTTTATACTCGTTTTCTCCTGAATCCTGAAGCAGACTGTACATCATATCAAAACATTTGGCTCCATTTACGTTCATTGCATAGTACCCCACACTTTTTTCATTGATCAGTTCCAGCAGTTTTTTGTTTTTCTTTCCTTTATAAATAGCAGAGATATTTTTTTGGATATCAGCATTTTTGTGCTGATAATTATTAACAAGTCTTACTTTGTCTTTATCAAAATACAGATTGTAAGAGTAGTTGGAGTTGTACATATTCTTAAAGAACTGTCCATAGCTATAGAACTTCGTCATTTTACCATAGATCCCTTCATTCACAATTCTTCCGTAGTCTGTGTAGACAAAAACATCAGAATTGGCATCTCTGAAGGCCAGCATTTCTTTAGGAACTTCAATTTCTAAGTTTGAACTGAAATATTGGTCAAAACGATCTTCAGCATTCTTTTTAACGATTCTGAAGTTTTCTCTGCGGATAGAATCCTGTTCTTTCTTGTAAAGTGTATCTTCTTCTTCATCATAAGATTCATTTGGCATTTCTTCTCCGTTCTCAGAATTGTCCCTCTCTTTCTCTTCAGGATATTGATGATGCTTCTGCAGGTACTTGATATCTTTCTGGATTCTTGCGATCTCGTTATTATTATCTTTAATACTCTCTTTCAGATATTTGATATCTTCCTTCAGGCTTTTGATTTCCTCTTTATAATCAAAAGGTTTTTCCGGCTCATCCGTATAGGCCGTATCTCCCGCATCCACTGCTACGGAATCCACTGCCACAGCTGTACTGTCTGTAACGGCTTCTGTTGTCCAAAGGTCTTTATAAGGTTGGGTATAGCTGATCATACTGAGAACGGCGCGGCTTCCGTTCCATGCTACAAAAATATCGTCATTGATATCTACGTAAGAATAGTTTTTTCTGCTGGAAACTTCCTGTCCTTTTTTCTTCACAGAATTGATGAACTCCTGAAACTTTTCTTTATTATCAATAATAAAATGGGTATTATATGACTTAATAGAATCATTAAAGCTTGCATAATGGTACTGAACAGCGTCGTATTTGATTCCGGTTTTTGAATAATCTGTCCACGAAAGGGTTTCTTTACTCTTTTTACTGAGCTCATGCAGCAAGGGGTTCAGTTTATTCCAGTTGATTTTATTATTAAGCTGTTTCCCGTTGACTTCCATATAAAATACGGCATCAGTTGGAATTTTCATACTGTTTTGTGCAAAAACAAGAGTAAAACCAAAGAGTACAAAAATAATTTTTTGTGTTTTTAATAAGATAGATTTCATGACTATAGTTTAGAAATTTATTGGAAAAGGATTGTGTTTTGTAATTGTTTTTTCTGAAGAATCAGATCCAGAATATCAGCCTCCAGCTTGAGCGCTTTTTTATTAGGAGAAAGCACGTAGGCATTATTGGTTTGTGATTTTACGGTATTTTCAAATTGCATAATGGAAGTGTATCGTGCATCATTAAAAACTTCCTTATCTGCCTTGGTCATCTTGTCGTAATCTTCTTTGAAGGTATTGACTTTATTTCTTGTCAATGTTTTTTTATCAAGATTCTGGCTGTAGACTTGTGTTGGAACCATTTTGCCCAATATTTTCTGAGCTTTGAGTTTTTCCAGGCCGGCATTGATGTTTTCTATCTTTTTGAAATTACAGCTCAGCCTGATGATATAATTATCAAAATCCATGGATGTTTTCACGTTGCTGATTCCGGGAGTTCCTTTGAAAATTTTTGCAGCTTCATTGATCTTATTTTCAATATCAGATTTTTTGGGAACTTTTTTACCGTTGATGGTTTCCATTTTGGAGATGGATGCCAGCCTTGTTTTACTTTTGCTGCCATTCAAAATAATTGTATACTCTCCTGTACCGTCAGCCTTTACATTTACTTTATCCAAGATATCGAAACAGCTTGTCAGGAATAGCAAAGGGGTACACAGAAGAAATAATTTGAGAAAATTTTTCATGATTGGGTTTAAAACCACAAAATTACTCAATTTTGGCCTTAAATCCTTACAATCTTGGATTTTTTGAGCATAAATAGCTGTTTCCAGGTACTTTTTCGAGACAGGAAATTATACAATGATTGCTTTTATTATTTTTAAATACGGCCTTTCAGATAATCCTGGCGAAGATCTTCGTCCAGCTTTTCAATCGCATAGCGAAGACAGGTTCTGGGCATTTCTTTGTAATACTTATTCAGATAGCTGATCAACTCGCCTTCATTCTTGTTTCCCATTTCCCTCAACAGCCATCCGTTTGCTTTATGCATCAGATCGTGAGGGTGCTTCAGGTTTCCGGTTACAAATTCCTTAGTAAGATCAAACGATCCTTTTTTTATATAATGCATCGTCCCGACAATGGCTACTCTTTTGTACCACATTTCTTCAGACTCTGAAAGTTCTCTAAGAAGATTTTCTTTCTGATTTTCAAAAGCATACCTGCCCAGGATTTTATAACAGCTTGAGTCTACCAGGTCCCAATTATTAACATGGGGAAGATGATTAAGATAAAATGCAACCACATCTTCTTTTACCGCTTTATCTTTTGTTTTTTCAAATTTTGAAATCAGCATAAAAAGCGCTGTGAGCCTATGTTCGTGGTATTTAGAAGAGATTAATGTACTGAGTTCTTCTAAATTTATTTTCAGATAATATTCTTTGGCAACAGAGCGCTGGTCCGGGACTTTTACTCCCAGAAACAAATCGCCTTCACCATATTCTCCCTTTCCTGTTTTGAAAAATCTTGGAAAGAATGCTGCCTTTTCTGGGATCGATAAAACAGCTAATGCTTCCTGTATTTCTTTAACAATACTCATTACTGTTATCCGTAATTTAAGCTTTCTCTTCTAAGGCAATACTCTCCTGCTCTTCTTCCTCTTTTGCAATCTTGTTAGGATTGGCCACTTTTGCAATGGTAAGCCCCTGAACAATGATTGAGAACACTACGACACAGTAGGTAATACTTAAAATAATCTCACTGTATTCGCTTTTAGGAATAGACATCGCCAGTGCGATGGAAACTCCTCCGCGGATTCCTCCCCAAACCAGAACTTTTACCGTCTGCGGGCTGAAACTCCTTCTCAAAGAGGTAAACTTGGTAGGTCCCCAGATTGAAATAAATCTTGCAAACAAAACCACAAGGATTGCCAGTAATCCAGGAATCATAAAGTGTTTAAGGTCTTTGATCATCAATAGCTCAAATCCGATGAAAAGGAACAAAACGGCATTCAGAATTTCATCAATCAGCTCCCAGAATTTGATCAGATAATCCTGTGTGACAGATTTCATTTTGAAACTTCTGTTGAAGTTCCCCATAAATAATCCTGCCGCTACCATTGTCAATGGCCCCGAAATATGCATTTGGCGGGCAATAAGATATCCTCCCATTACCACTGAAAGCGTCACTAATACGGAGATAATATAATCATCCACTTCACGCATCAATCTCGAAGTAACCCATCCCAGCAGCACTCCCAGCAAAAGACCTCCTCCCGCTTCTTTAAGCAAAAGCAATCCGATGGTTTCTACACCCAGATCCACTTCCTTTCCAACTGCAAGCTGCAGGATTACGGTAAAAACCACAACCGCCATACCATCATTGAAAAGAGATTCTCCTGCTACTTTTGTTTCGAGTGATTTGGACACCTTAGCTTGTTTCAGAACACTCAGAACTGCCACCGGATCGGTAGGCGAAATCAAGGCTCCAAATACGAGACAGTAAATGAAAGGAAGCTTAACGCCTACATAAGGCAGTAAATAAAACATCCCAAAACCTACCACAAAAGTAGAAATGACAACTCCCGCCGTGGAAAATATCACTACAGGTCTGAACTGCTCCTTCAGGTCATTAATATTGATATGAATTCCTCCTGCAAAAAGAAGAAAATTAAGCATCGCTCCCATCAAAACCTCCGTAAAGTCGATACTGTCCATCAGCTTGTGAAGATGTCCGAAAGTTCTTGGAAGTACAGTTTCGCCAAACATCACCAGAAAAATAGACACTACAATGGCGATCACCATAATTCCGATGGTACTTGGAAGTTTTAAAAACCTGTAATTGAGATAGGCAAATATTGATGCTAATACGATTAATGCTGAAAATGAATAATATAATTCCACTAAGTGTTTCTTATTTTATGATTAATTGGTGAGTTCCAAATAGAGTATTTTAATATAGAGCCGCTGCCCTTCTTTTTCCCAAATATCAAACATGCCGTCTTTAGCGGGTTTTGAACTTCTTGTATAATCCTGTCCTATATTCAGAATGTTCAGCAGAATATATTCATCTCCTACAGAATTGACGATATAGGCTGTTTTTTCAGATTTTCCGTCGCCTGAGTTTTTTATTCCTTCGGTGAGGGAACGAAACTGATTCAGGTGATGCATAAAATTGCTGCCATCCTTCATAGAGTCATATGCCCTGAGAAGAATCAGCAAAACATCCAGGTTCGTAGGATCTTTATCATACAGTGCTTTCCCCTGCTTGATGCAGTCTGCAAAATTATTCTGTTTAAAGGCTTCGGCAAGACTTTTAAAGCTCTCATCCGATGTGCTTACTTTATCTTTCCTGAAATTTCTTCCATAGTAAAGATATTGTGACTCTATACTGTCCAAAGACTTTGGATACCCCTTGTATTTAAAAATAAGCTTTTCGTAATTGTAGGGAGAATCAGAATTTTTCAGACTTTTCTCAACAGCTTTTAAATCAAGTTTTGATTTCTGGCTGAAACCAAAAACCGAAAACATGACAAATAAAAGGAAAAAGTGATATTTCATTAATTGTTGCTTTCTTCTTCTTCGTCGTTATCGAAATATTCAAAAAGGAAATCATTGTACGGGAATCTGGAAATATGGATTTTCATCACCTCGTCATAAATCATTTTCTTCATTTCCGGGAAGTTTTCTTTCGTTAACGCAGAAATGAAAACAGTTGGATATTTTGATTTCCCCATCCATGTTTTCTTCCATTCTTCCAGAGAGATATTTTTACGGGTTGAAGGGGTAAGATCATCGTCATCCTTTTTCTCGTAGCTGAAATCGTCAATCTTATTGAAAATCATAATCATCGGTTTCTGATGAGCATTGATTTCCATCAAAATATGATTGACAGATTCTATGTGATCTTCAAAACTCTCGTGTGAAATATCCACTACGTGAATCAAAAGATCGGCTTCACGAACCTCGTCCAAAGTAGATTTGAATGATTCTACCAGCTGGGTAGGGAGCTTTCTGATAAATCCTACCGTATCTGTAAGCAGGAACGGTAAGTTTCCGATCACCACTTTTCTTACTGTGGTATCGAGAGTAGCAAATAGTTTATTTTCTGCAAAAACTTCTGATTTTGAAATGGAGTTCATCAATGTAGATTTTCCAACATTGGTATATCCTACCAGCGCTGCACGAACTACTTTCCCACGGTTATTACGCTGAGTGGCCATCTGCTTGTCAATGGTCTTTAGTTTTTCTTTCAGCAATGTAATTCTGTCACGGATAATACGACGGTCAGTTTCAATTTCCGTTTCTCCGGGACCTCTCATTCCAATCCCCCCTTTTTGACGCTCAAGGTGGGTCCACATTCTCGTCAATCGTGGTAAAAGGTATTGATATTGTGCCAATTCTACCTGTGTTCTCGCATAAGAGGTCTGTGCTCTTTGGGCAAAAATATCAAGAATAAGATTGGTACGGTCCAAAATTTTAACCTCCATCTCTCTTTCCAGATTTTTAAGCTGTGAAGGAGAAAGTTCGTCATCGAAAATTACAGTTCCGATTTCGTTTTCTTTTACATATTCTTTTATCTCAATTGCTTTTCCACTTCCGATAAATGTTTTGGAATCCGGCTGAGTCAGTTTTTGGGTAAAACGCTTTTGTACGGTTGCTCCGGCTGTGAAAGCTAAAAACTCAAGTTCATCTAAATACTCTGTCAGTTTTTCTTCGTCCTGATTCTGAGTAATAACACCCACCAAGACCGCTTTCTCATAGTTATGTTCTTTCTTTTCTAACATTAAGTTCTATCTATGTTTATGATTTTTACAAGTTAATATTTTTC
>JASLCD010000342.1 GCA_030146295.1 Chryseobacterium sp. | reverse complement strand
TTCAATCATCTTGATATTCATCCACTGGGAAAAATAATCCTGATTGAACATATAATCTGCTACTTGTCTTGGATTCATTTCTATTATATGTTTGTTATTTCTTCATACAGCTCATCAGATAATTTGTCATAAACACTCATTGTCTTACCCAGGATGATTTGTTCGTATGAAAGATTTTCAGAGTCTGACGAATTTCCAGAGAGATAGGAAGCATTTAAATCAATTCCATTCTCATTGGCTAATCTTTTGATCAGCATTTTATATTTTTCATTAAACTTACCCAGCAATTCAAGCCTTTCCTCAACATTGACAGCGGAAGCTTCCTGAGTTAAATACTGTTTCTCAATTAAAAGTCTGGTCTCCAGCTCTGCTCTGAATTCATCTATATTCATAAAATTAATTTGAAAATTAAATAAATTGGAGAATTTGAAAAATGAAAATCTGTTATCATCAATTTTCAAATTGGCACATTTTCAAATTATCTAATGCATTTTACGAAGCAAAGGACTTTGTCTGTATCTTTCTTCCTGATATTCTTCGTAAAGGTTTTGTAAGGTTTCGGAGATTTTTGCATACCCGATTTCTTCCCCCCAGCTTAATAACCCTTTCGGATAATTCACACCTTTCTGCATTGCCAGTTCAATGTCTTCGTCGTTGGCAACGCCTAATCTTTTGGCTTCAACAGCTTCATTGATCAGCATGGAAATGATTCTTAAAAAGATCTGCTGATATAAAGCTTCGTCTTTCTGAGCTACAGGTTTTTCGGCTCCTTCGCTGTAATCGTAGAAACCTTTTCCTGTTTTTCTGCCGTGAAGTTTGGCTTCAGACATCCTTTGCTGTAGTAAAGATGGTTTGTATTTCGGATCGTAGAAATAATCTTTGTAAACAGTGGTTGTTACTGCAAAGTTGACATCTACTCCAATAAGATCCATCAGTTCGAAAGGTCCCATTTTGAAGTTCCCCAATGTTTTCATGGCTTCATCCACCTGTTCAGGTGTTGCAATGTTTTCTTCAACAATTCTTAGTCCTTCTCCATAATAGGGTCTGGCAATTCTGTTGACGATGAATCCTGGAATATCTTTAGCAATAACAGGAGTCTTTCCCCATTCTTTCATGAGGTTGTAGATTTTTTCTGCTAATGTTTTTTCTGTTAATAAAGATGGAATAACTTCCACTAAAGGCATCAATGGAGCCGGATTGAAGAAGTGAATTCCGATGAAACGCTCCGGCTTCTTGAGTTCTGCACCCAGAGAGGTGATAGAAATAGATGAGGTATTGGAACTTAGAACACAGCTTTCAGAAACATAGTTTTCAAGTTCTGTAAACACTTTGGTTTTGATCTCTTTGTTTTCGATAATGGCTTCTATAATCAGCTCACAATCTTTGAAATCTTTCAATTCCGTAGCAATGGAAATATTAGCTAAAATTTCAGTCATTTTCTCTCCTGAAATTTTTTGTTTATCAACCAATTTGGTCAATGTTTTTTCCAAACCTACCGTTGCCGTTTCTACTTGTTTTGCGTTGGCGTCGTAAACCCATACTTTGCATCCGTTCGTTGCGGCTACTTGTGCAATGCCGATTCCCATGGTTCCGGCACCGATAATTCCAATATTTTTCATTTTTTTAGATGTTAGAAGTCAGAAATTAGAAGTTAGATTATTGACTAACATCTAACTTCTAAAATCTAATATCTATGATTTATTTTCCTTTATAATTAGGTTTTCTTTTCTGTAAAAATGCATTGACTCCTTCAATGAAGTCTTCAGTGCCTGCTGCTTCCTGCTGAAGATCTCCCTCCAGTTCGAGCTGTTCTTTTAATGTATTGTTATAAGAATTGGCAAATGCTTTTTTCGTAAGCTTAAGTGCCGCGGTCGGCATGTTTGCCATTCTTTCAAGAATTTCCATAGATTTTGGCACAAACTCTTCTTCAGTGAAAACCTCAGCAACAAGACCATGCGCTTTAGATTCTTCTGCAGATAACTTTTTACCTGTAAAGGCTAAATAATTGGCCAATTGTCTACCTAAAAGCTTCGGTAAGAAGTAAGTTCCTCCCGTATCAGGAATCAAACCGATATTTGAAAATGCCTGAGCAAAATACGCTTTCTCATTCGCTAATACGAAGTCTGAGATTAAAGCCAACATGGCTCCAGCTCCTACTGCAGGACCATTTACTAATGCTATAACCGGTTTTTTGCAACGGGTAACTTCCAGTACTAAAGGGTTATAATAATCTACCACGATTTTTCTGATGATATCATGATCATGATGTTCTTTTCCTACCACGAAAGCTTCATCCAGATTCTGACCTGAGCAAAATGCTCTTCCTCTTCCGGAAATGGCAACACATCTTACCGTTTCGTCTTCGCTGCATTCTTTAACAAAATCTCTAAGATCTGATAAAGCCGGCTTGGTAAGGGCATTCATAGTTTCCGGTTGATTAAGATAGGCGATTTTAAGCTTCCCGTCAAAATGCGTTTCAATATCGAGTTGTGTATACATAGTTTTTATTAATTTATTATTTAACAACGCACTAATTTAACAATATAAATTAATGTAACGGTCTAATAATTTAACATTCTAACAATTCCTTCGTTATGCTTTGCATAGCCGTAAAGTCTGTTGTGGGTTGATGAATAACTCATCAATGACATTTAAAATAATCAAAAGGTTCCAGGCAGTCTAAACACTGATAAGAAGCCTTACACAAGGTAGACCCAAATCTGCTGATCTGCTTGGTATGCTCGGAACCGCAACGCGGACATTTTTTCGGTTTCCCGATGTGATGTTCGTCTGCTCCTTTTTCGGGAGGCGTGATTCCGTACACACGGAGCTTTTCTCTCGCTTCATCAGTAATCCAGTCTGTTGTCCAGATGGGAAACATTTTGGTTACTACTTTTGCATCCCATCCGTTCTCTTTCATGATTTTCATGATGTCTTCCTCAATGGTAAACATGGCAGGACAAGCAGAATAAGTAGGCGTGATGATTACCTCACAGGTATTTTCTCCTGTAACTTGTGCATCTCTTACGATTCCTAATTCCACAATATTGATTACCGGAATTTCCGGATCGGGAACCATTTCTAATATTTCTAAAGGATTTTTCAATCTCTTATTATTTTTCTTCTAAACATTAATAAAACAGCAATTACAATAAGATCTGCAACAATCAATATTTTGTTCTGTTTTATATACTGACATAAATCTCTGTTGGAGATCTGCGAAATACAATCTCCAGGATTATTTGTTTCATACTTTAAACTGACTTGAGCATTGATTATTCCAAAGTAAAATATTGGGAGTAAAACTATCAATACAATCATAAGTATTTTAAAATACACCTTCTTCAAACTGAAATTTCTTACCAGGTACACCCAGGATACGCTCTCTGCATATACTGAAGCTCACAAAGAATAAATCCGAAATATTCTGTATGATATCCTGTTCTCGATTTTGGCTGCATGAAAGCATTTTCAGGATATTCTAACCCAAAATCTGCAAAATCTTTCTTGGTAACAGCAAGGAATTCTTCGTAAAGAGCATCTGAATTGGGAGCAATATTTAAAGCAACCAGGTCATCTTCACCTTCAGTTTTAGCAAAAAGACCTTTCGTATATTCCCAGATATTTTCAATGGCTTTTACCAAACGTCCACGGCTTTCTTCCGTTCCCTGAGCAAAGATCTTCATCCATGATGCAGCGTGAGTATAATGATATCTTACTTCTTTCAATGATTTTTGAGCAATGGCAGCCAATTCTTCATTAGCAGAATTAGATAATGCTTCGTACATCAGTTTCTGATACACAGACAATACATATACTTTAAGAATAGTCTGCGCATAGTCTTCATTAGGAAGTTCTACCCAATGGGCATTCACATATTCATGCTCGTATCTTAAAAATGCAATATCATCTTCACTTTTACCGTTGTCTATCACTCTTGAAGCGTAAACGTAAAAGTTATTCGCCTGACCTAGTTCATCCAACGCAATATTCGTTAATGCAATATCTTCCTCTAAGTAAGGACCTTCACCGCACCATGCAGACAAACGCTGTCCCATAATGAAACTGTCGTCTGCTAGTTTTAATAAATAATTATATAATGGGT
>JASLCD010000328.1 GCA_030146295.1 Chryseobacterium sp. | reverse complement strand
TGAAAAAATAATATCGTTTTATGATAAAATAGTATTATATCAGACTGGTTACAAAATTTAGATTTGTGAATGTGAATTAAATCTTAACAAAACTTTAAATAATTTAATACATAAACGGCAATTTTTTGCTGAAAAAACAATAATTTTTTTTGTATTGAAAAATAAAGTAATGTCACTGATTCTCAATTAAATCTAACGAATCTAAACCTTATGAGAAAAGCAGTTATACCTGTTCTGTTCGTTTTTTCACTTTCTGCGAATGCACAGGAGAAAAAATCGGCCGACACTACGAAGACAAACAGTATTGAGGAGGTCGTAGTCACCTCTTTGGGGATAAAAAGGCAGGCCCGCTCTCTGACGTATTCCAGTCAGCAGATTGGTGGAGATGAGCTTACTGAAGTGAAAACTCCCAATCTATTAAATTCGATCAATGGAAAAGTTTCCAACGTACAGATCAACAGAACCAATGGTGTAGGAAGCTCCGTAAGGGTAATTATGAGAGGAAATAAGTCTGTATCAAACAGCCAGCCATTATATGTAGTGGATGGAATTCCTATCATTAATGGAACGGGAAAATCTGCGGATATAAGCCAATATGCCAATATGCCGGATCCCGGTGACGTATTGAGTTCTATCAATCCTGATGATATTGAAAGCATCAACTTCCTGAAAGGAGCATCAGCATCTGCATTATACGGTTCTGCAGGTGGAAACGGAGCTGTTTTGATTACCACAAGAAAAGGGAAAATAGGTAAGAGCTCTATTTCTTACAGCACAAGCTTAACAGCTGAAAGAGCGTATAGCCTGCCGAAACTTCAGCACAGCTATTTATCTTATGATCCGTCCGACCCTACTCAGGCTCCAGGAAACAATATTGAGAGCTGGGGAGCGAAAGGAAGTTCGAAGGATTACCTTAAAGATTTTCTGCAAACAGGAACTACATGGGTAAACAGCCTTTCTTTCCAGTCAGGAAATGAAAAATCAACCAACTACTTTTCCATCGGAAACACTACCAATAAAGGCGTGATTCCAATGTCTTATTTTGATCAGTATAATGTCTCTTTCAGAAATTCAAGTAAGTTTCTGGATGATAAACTGACTTTGGATGCCAACTTCATTGGTTCCTTACAGGACAGTAAAAACAGACAGACGCCGGGCGCTTCTTTCTCTCCTTTAGCCAGTTTGTATTGGTTGCCAAGAGGAGTAGATTTTGATCAGTATGGACCGGATAATTATTCTTTCCTAGATAAAAAAAGACTTTTACCTGCACAAAATTGGTGGGAAGTAAAGCCTGACGGAAGCTTCAAAGGAAACCCGGAAACCCAAAATCCATATTGGATTTTAAACAGAAATCCGGTGACCGTTAAAAATAAGAATGCGTACAGCGCTGTTTCATTGTCTTACCAGATCAATCCTTGGTTGACAGCACGAGTAAGAGGAAACTACAGCTGGAACAGTTCAGACAGCCAGCGTGATATTTCAGCCTATTCAGCACCAAGTTTATTGGCAGGAGGACAGAACGGAAGAATGCTTAAAAACGTATACGAAAACTCATCTACCTATGGAGATGTTTTGTTGATTGGTAGTCCGAAATTAAGCGAATCAATTTCTTTAGACTTTACCGTTGGGGGAAGTGTGAATACAACAAGCAATAAAGTAACACAGGTAGATAATGCTTATTTATCAAATCCTAACTTGTTTGCAATCAACAACCTTCAATGGAATGTAGACCGAAGCCCGGGAGATGGATATCATAATATCTATTGGAATCTGAAAAAGCAGGTGCGATCAGTTTTTGCAAGTGCTTCAGTAGGGTACAAGAATATGTTCTATGTAGACATGACCTTTAGAAATGACTGGGATTCTACTTTGGCCTTAACAGGAAGAAGCGGATTTGATTACGAATCTATAGGGGCTAATGCAATTCTATCTTCTATCTTTAAACTTCCGGAAGTGATTAATTTTTGGAAAGTAAGAGGATCTTATGCTACTGTCGGATTGGGACTGCCTGCCAATATTTCTAATGCAATGGTAGCCTATTATAATGCCTATTCTTATGGAGTAGATGCAGGAACAATTGTATATCCAAAAAGTTCATTCGTTACCAGCAGACCTGATCTTATCCCAAGACCGGAACTTAATAAAACGTTCGAGGCAGGAACTGAGCTAAGAATGTTCAGCAACAAATTGAATTTTGATATTACTTACTATAACTCCAATGCAAGCAACCAGCTGTTGGAGACTACTATTGGCTCTAACTTTGGAGGTATTCCATCAGGGTCATACTACATTAATGCAGGTAAAATACGCAATACAGGTTTTGAAGCCTCTTTATCATACAAAGTTTTCGGGACAGAAAAATTTGGATGGACAACTACAGTGAATGCTTCTTCAAACAAAAATACAATTGTTGAACTATTCCCATCAAGCTTACCGATATCAGAAAACCAACTTTTCTCATTAACTGGGGGAGGAGATTTTACAAAACTAAGACTGGGAGGATCTTTTGGAGACCTTTATGGAGTTAAATTCAAAAGAGATGATCAGGGACGTGTCTTAGTAGATGAAAATGGAGTTCCATTAGGTACTACAGGTGATCCTCAATATTTGGGTAATCCAAACCCTAAGTTTATTATAGGTTTTAATAACTCTTTTAATATTGGGAAACTGGGAATATCTTTCCTTATCGACGGTAAATTCGGAGGAAAAGTATTGTCACTTACAGAAAAAGCAAACGATTTATATGGAGTAAGCCAGACAACTGCTGATGCAAGAGATGCTGGCGGAGTATCAATTCCCAATGCGGTATATGCTCCGGGAACACCTTTGGCAGGACAGGCTTATAACGGAGTTACTGATGCAAAAGCATATTATAAGAGAACCGGAGGGGCCGGTGGTATCGGGACAGGAATTGATGAAGCTTATATGTACAGTGCAACAACTGTACGTTTACGTCAGGCATCCATTTCATATAGCTTTGATATCCAATCGAAATATATGAGAAATGCGACAGTGAGTTTAGTAGGAACCAATTTATTTTTCTTCTACAAAAAAGCACCATTTGATCCGGAGCAGGTATCAGGAAATACACCGGGTGGGGTAGGAGTTGATTCATTTGGACTTCCAGTTACACGATCTATCGGACTATCATTAAAGGCTAACTTCTAATTTTACGAAAATGAAATTCAATAATATTAAAACACTGGTATTGGGTGCAGTAGTTGTAATGACTGCTTCAGGATGCGGTGATCTAGATCAGTATAATCAGGAAAAGCTAGGGAATCCTGAAAATATGTATGCGGATTACAACGCAGTTGTTAATCCATTAAAATCCCTTCAAAGAGGTCTTCAGTCCGATTATCAGCTGTATCCGAATCTAAGTGCGGATATGTTCAGTGGTATGTTCAGTACGGCAACCCAGTTTAACGGGGGTAAGAACAATACAACGTATTTTATGATGGATGGATGGAATAACAGGATTATTGCCAGACAGCAGGATATTTTCAATTATTCTATCATCATTGATAATGCTGCGAAAAACTTCTATCCTGGAATAGATTTTACAGGAACTTTTGCCGTTAAAAAGATTTTAAAAGTAATCACAGCTGCAAGAGTATCAGACAACCATGGGCCTGTAGTATACAGCAAATATGAAACACCTAATGCAAACGGAGTAACAGATTTTGATTCTCAGCAGGATGCCTATCAAAACTTTATCAATGACCTTACTGTAGCGATTACGGACTTACAAAAAGTTCAGAATATGCCTGCTACAGGAAATGAAGGTGACAAAGCTGCATTAAAAAGAGCTGACCTTGTGTACGGCGGAAATATGGCTCAGTGGGCAAAACTTGCCAACTCACTCAAACTGAGATTAGCGATGAGAATGAGTTATGCTGATCCAGCGAAATCTAAACAATATGCAGAAGAGGCATTAGCTTCCTCTGCGGGACTGATCACAGACAATGCAGATAATGCTTTGATCAGTGTAGGACAATCGGAATTGAGCTTCATCATTTATTCATGGGGAGACTGTTTGATCGGCGCACCTTTGATGGCTTATATGAACGGATATAATGACCCAAGGCTTCCTGCGTATGCTATTCCGGCATCTGATGCAAGTCTACAAGGAAAATATATAGGAATACGCCAGGGAATTGATTTATTAAATGGTAAATCAACTTACGGAGGATTCTCACAACCACAGGCAAAATCTGCCAATGGTGATTATTTTTCCGGTACTGATGGTAAAATGAAATTATTCACTGCAGCAGAAACCTGGTTCCTGAAAGCAGAAGCAGCTTTGAGAGGATATGCAGGAGCAGGAGATATTCAAACAAATTATACAACCGGAGTTCAGCAGTCTTTCGGGGAGTGGGGGAAAAGTGCCAGTGTTGCGACTTATCTTGCGGATACAACTTCTACAGAAGCACCTTATCTTGATCCGAAAAATGCTGAGAATAATGTAGCTTTAGGAAATCCTCAGCTAAGTACCATTACTATCGCATGGAATAACGGGGATACCAACGAAAGAAAATTAGAAAGAATTATTACCCAAAAATGGCTTTCTCTTTATCCTAACGGACCGGAAGCTTGGGCAGAGCAGAGAAGAACAGGATACCCGATTCTTTTCAAGGTAAGAAAAAATGACAGTGGCGGATCTATCAGTACAGATGGTATGATCAGAAGAATTCCTTTTACTGTGGATACCAAAACGTCACTCTACAATTATCAGCAGGCAGCTCAAATGCTTAACGGCCCTGATACCGGAGGGACTAAGCTATGGTGGGATAAGAAATAAAAAATATTCAGAATCACTCATCAATAAAGAGACATCTCAGGATCAGATTTTTATTTGAAACATTCATTGAGGCGGGAGAATAGAGTAGAATCTCCAAAAAATTTATAGTTTCGTTTTTTTAGCCTGAATGAATCCTTGAGATGTTCTCTTTTATTTAGAATCTTATTTTTAAATATGGGAAAAAACAACTCCGGAACCCGTCGGATCCAGCCAATTCTTTGGATTTCTACATTATATTTTGCAATGGGTGTTCCCTTTGTAACCATTAATGCGGTTTCAGGAATCATGTATAAAGATATGGGGGTTTCAGATTCGCAGATTACGTTCTGGACAGCCCTTATCCTCTTCTCCTGGACATTAAAACCACTTTGGAGCCCGTTTCTGGAGATTTATAAAACAAAAAAATTCTTTGTTGTTTTTACTCAGTTTGCCATAGGAATTCTCTTTGCATTAGTAGCTTTAAGCCTGCCGATGCATGATTTTTTCAAATACAGTATTGCACTTTTTGCAGTAATAGCATTTTGTGGAGCTACCCATGATGTGGTAGCAGACGGAACGTATATTGGCTTTCTATCCAATAAAGAACAGGCAAAGTATATCGGTTGGCAGGGCGCTTTTTACAATCTGGCGAAGATTATAAGCAGTGGGGCACTTGTTTATTTTGCAGGTGTTTTAGAAAAAACAAAAGGAGTTACCAATGCCTGGATGATTATTATGGTGATCTATGCATTGCTTTTTTTTGTATTGGCTATTTACCACTATTTTATTCTGCCGAAAGAAAATAAAGAAGAACTGAAAGAAGAGAGAACAGCCGGAAATGTTCGTAAAGAACTATTGGAAGTGATTACCTCTTTCTTTACCAAAAAGAAGATTCTTTGGTGTATACTCTTCATTATTCTGTATCGTTTTGCAGAAGGATTTGCCATCAAAATAGCCCCTTTATTTTTTAAAGCCCCAAGAACCTCAGGAGGATTGGGACTATCTACTTCGGATATTGGACTTATCTATGGAACATATGGTTCAGCAGCATTTATTTTAGGTTCTGTACTGGCAGGATATTTTATCTCGGCCCGCGGACTGAAAAGATCTTTGATATGGCTATGCTGTGCATTCAATATCCCATTTGTGGTGTATGCATTATTAGCTCACTATCAGCCGGCTGATCTTTTACCGGTAGGAATTGCTGTGGTTGTGGAGTATTTCGGCTATGGATTTGGCTTTGTAGGGTTGATGCTCTATATGATGCAGCAGATTGCTCCCGGAAAACACAAAACAGCACATTATGCATTTGCAACAGGGATTATGAACCTAGGAGTAATGATTCCCGGAATGTTCAGCGGAATGATCAGTGACTGGATTGGATACAAAATGTTCTTTATCTGGGTACTGGTTGCAACAATTCCCGCATTTTTAGCCACTTTATTCGTCCCTTTCCCTTATCCGGAAAATCAGAAAGAACAAGAAATCAATTAATAAACAATTTAAAATAAAAAGTTAAAAATACTTTATGACAGCT
>JASLCD010000244.1 GCA_030146295.1 Chryseobacterium sp. | reverse complement strand
GATGGCTGTCTCTACAATTTTGTTATGAATAGACATCTTTACTTTCTTTGCAAAATTAGGTTATTTTAATGAGATATGAAAATCCTTTTTAATAGTTTAAATAAAATTTAATAATCCATAACTTAAATCGAAAAACCGCTCTTTATATCAGAACGGTTACGGTACAAAATAATTGAATATGTAGAAACTACTTGTTAAAGTATATCATTCCTATGTAAATGCTGTTTAGTCGCACTGCTGTTTTCATTCAGATTTTCAATAGAAATCCGATTGATTATTTATCAGAAACAGAATTAATCATTTTTGAGATATCGTTAGCCGTAAAGTTTCCTTTTACATCTACAAATACCATTTCATTTTTATTGGACCCTACGGTGATCAGCATATTTTTAATAGTCTCTCCATCCTGCTTTACGCGTATATTGATATTATCCCCGTCATGTTGTATGCTGGCCCATTCTTCATAATGATTATTATTCAAAAACTGAACATAGTCGTTGAGCATTTCACGGCTTCCGTTTGCTACTGTAAGCACTTTTATTTTTGAAGCCTTCTTTACCAGGTTGATCGTTTCCTCACTTTCTCCATCTTCTCTTAAAGCCTTCTTAATATAAGATTTAGCGAGAACCATAGGGACATTAATACTTGCAAACCGGGCTTCTTTGAAATCATATTTTGAATTCTGGAAAAAGTCGATATTCGGTTTTTCTGAAACGATGCACGATTGAAGCATCCCCAGCATGATAATAGCGAGAAAAAAATGTTTAAGAGTCTTCATAGATTTAGTTTTTTATTTGATTTGTCGGAAGCTCCCTCCTGAAACTTTATCTACTTTAGCATCCAGCTCCGGATTTCCTCTCAATTTTACAGCAGCTCCCGATGAAACGCTTACTTTCAGTTTCTCTGTAACCAGTAAAGAAAGACTTGCTCCTGAGGTAGATTCCACCACTGCTGTTGCGATCTTAAGATCATCAGCTTTACAGGATGCTCCACTACTGATATCAATTACTGCAGAGGCTGCCTCTCCGGACAAGCTCACACTTGCACCACTGGAAGTATCCAATGTCAGATTTGGTGTTTTAATATCTACATCAAGTACAGAGCCTGAACTTACTGCCACTGCCGCTGTCTTATTCACATTGAATGTTCCTTTAATAATAGAACCGGAATCTGCTTCAATCGCCAACATGCTTTCTGTAACAGGATTCACTGCTGTAAAGACGCTGCCTGATGATGTTTTTATGCCATTAATACTAGGAGCGGAAACGTTGACATTCAGATTTTTAAATCTCAAATTCCGAACTCCTTTATTATCTACATATATTTTTAAGATTCCGTTTTCTACCTTAGTAATGACATATTGAAGCTTATCTGCATCAGCAATCACTTTTACACTTCTCGTATTTTCCTGTTTATAGGTAACATTTACGCCTACGCTGGCATCTATCTTGGAGAATTCACCTACGTTTCTGTTATCTCCGTTCAGGTAGGATGATGTATTACCGGAAGTAAGGTCATTTCTTACGGAAGTTGTAACGGAAGAAGTGGTTGTTTCACCGGAATTAATGATTTTGTTAACGTCTGATAACTTCATTTTTCCGTTGAGAATAAAAATAATATTCTCTTCTTTGGAATCAACATTGAAAACCAGATTTTCCAGATAATTGTCTCTTTCTTCTTCAGCTAAGAATTTCATAGAAGTTCCATCACTGCTCATAGACATCAATTCATTGAAGTTCAGAGATCTTAAAGCTTTGTTCACTCTATCGGTCTTCTCCTCATTCATTTTTATGTTGGCCAGATTTTCATCTTTTAAACGATCAGGGAAGGTAATTTTAGGAATGATCAGAATTTTGAGCCCATCTACCTCGTTCAAAATAGGTTTTATTTTCCCGATATAAGCATCATTAACGTCGATGGTATTCAGTAGTTTGAACATCGGTTTTTTAATATTGATGGATGTCACTCTTCCATTTTTTTCAAAATCCTGAAAAAGCTTGTCTAATTTCTCAGTCTGTGCAGAATAAGTTGCAAAGCTGCTTAGCAATATGGCTATTATAAAAAATATTTTTTTCATGGGATTGATCTGATTTTTAGTATTCGCTGTCAAGATTTTCATTTTTCTGAGAAGATGCCACCGTCTTTTTAAATTCGTTTCCTAATTTCATAAAGGAATATCGGGTAACATCTATGGCTTCTTTTTCACTGCTGATTCTTTTACCGTTTACAATTACATAAGAGTCATTGTATGCAGCAGCAGAATCATTTAAACTTTTGTTGTTTGAGGAATTGCTGACATATCTGGGTCTTGTTTCCTTTTTAAGTCTTCCTCTTTTGGGTAGAATTTCATCCATTACATCTTTTTCGGCTACCTGATTATCCTGAAAAACAGAATCTTTTTTCACTCCGGAAATAGAGTCGGTATGATTAACGGCAACCTGTTCCTGGTGATCATTGTTTTCTTCAATGAATCCGGACTTCTGCTTTAAGATTTCATCTTTCACCAACTTTCCTTTGTCCTGTGCATCCTTATTATTGTTATTCAGGAAGAACCCGATACTGAAAACCAGCATTACACTGGCGGCCATCCAGAACCATTTAGGAAAGGAGGGTTTCTTCTTTTCTTCCAATGGAATAACAGGTGTCGTATTCTGTTCAGGCTCCGCACCCTCTGCAGTCTGAAGAAAGTCTTCAAAACTCCAGTCCATTTTTTCTTCCTTGATATCCCGGAAGACTTCGTTGTATTTATCTTGTAATTGATCTTTTTTCATAGCTCATCAGTTGTGAGATTTGTTCTTTTACTTTT
>JASLCD010000238.1 GCA_030146295.1 Chryseobacterium sp. | reverse complement strand
TATGTGGAATTACTAGATTTCACTTGATATTTATAGAAAACCTGAGTATTTTTACTCAGGTTTTTTTTATTATGAGAAATGTAGATTATATTATTGTAGGAGACGGTTATGCAGGGCTTTTCCTGGCCCATCAGCTGATTAAGAATAACAAATCCTTTGTCATCTTTTCTGAAGGAAGAAAAAGTGCTTCACAGATTTCAGCAGGAATTATTAATCCTGTTGTTCTTAAGAAGTTTACCACATTCTGGAAAGCACAGGAGCAGATAGACTTTCTTAAAGACAGCCTGAAAGAAATAGAATCTTATTCGGGAAAAAACTATCTCATCAGTGCTCCCATTCATAGAATCTTTCATGATGAGAATGAACAGAATCTTTGGTTAAAGAAATCAGGAAATGAAGAGTTATCAGCTTTTCTTGATAAAAATTTCGCTCGTTTAAATGAGGTAAAAAACGATTTTCAGACCGGAAAGGTGAATCAGTCTGCCAGACTCAACGTTAATGGATTTTTCAGTGGTCTATTCAGTTATTTTGAAAAAAACGATCATTTGATTAGTGAAAGATTCGATTATGATAAATTGAATCCTTCTGAATCGGTTTATAAAGATATTTCTTTCAAAAATATTATTTTCTGCGAAGGAATGGGAGTGAAAGATAATCCATACTTTTCAGAAATAGCCGTGGTTCCAAATAAAGGGCATCATATAAAAGTGAAACTTTCCCAACCAATTCCGGAAAATATTACTATTAAAAAGAAGCATTTCTTATTTCCAACCGGAAACGGACTTTATTTTTATGGCGGAACTTACGATAGAGAGCAGCTCCATCAGCATATTGATGATTCAGCGGTTACTCAATTGGTCAATGGCCTGTCTGAATTCTATCCTTATGATTTTGAAGTCGAAGAGGTACACTTTGGCTTCCGTCCTACTGTAAAGGACAGAAGGCCAATCATCGGAAGACATGAGACATTGAATAATCTGTACGTCTTTAATGGAATGGGAGCCCGTGGTATTCTCAATGGATGCTATTTTTCAAAGGATCTGTTCCGTTTTATTGAAGAGGGTATTCCATTGCATCCAGAAGTTTCGTTGGCCAGGTTTCAATAGCATCTTCTTAGTTAGATATTCAAAACTACAACGCTTATGAACGAAAATATATTAGGTATTATTGCCGGTTTTCTTACATCTGTTTCAATGATTCCACAGCTCGTAAAAGTGATCAGAGAGAAGAATGTAGAGGATATTTCTCTGCTCATGCTTCTGGTTCTTATTTCAGGGCTCTCACTGTGGGTATGGTATGGCTTTGAAAAGAACGAACTACCTATTATTTTGTCAAATGCATTTGCTGTATTGGTGAATATAAGCCTTTTGGTCTGCTATATAATGTACAGCAAAAAAGAGTAGATTATACCAATGAAAAAGACACCTTATAAACAAGGTGTCTTTTTTATTTTTTATTGTAAAAGATACTTACTGAAGAACAAATTTAGCTAAAGGAGCCATTCTTGCCTTGTTTAGAGTAAGCGTATTTCCATTTACAGAATAGTTATCCGCTGCAAGGATTGCTTTGGTAAACTGGTTTTCAATATCCAGATCTTCGCAGGCCATCATTGTAGACATTCCCTGATTGAATTTTATTCTCATGATTTCAGGTTTGATTTCGAAAGTTCCTCCCAGTCCGTTACATCCCGCATGGCCTTCATATCTCATTCCATTCATATTAAGTTTGAAATAAGGATTGTTTTTAGGGTTTTTAAGATCAATCGGTTTCCCGTTAAGCTCTGTAAGTTTCCAAGTTTTTCCTGTGATATCAGTGGTCGCTTTTGGTGTGTTTTGTGTGTTACATGAAACCACTAGAAATGTTGCGATAACAAGAGCTGATAAATAATAATATAAACTTTTCATAATGCTTATTTTTTTAAGTTGAATGCTATTCTCTATGCTAATACGATGCCATCTTTGCCGGTGCAGACTCTTTTTTTGCCTGTTTAAGATGGAACAGTACCATGTCTACATTCTTTTTAAGGAACGTGATATTTCCTTTAATATCAGAATATTGATACTCTTCATTGGAAGCTGTATAGTCAGGTAAAGCATCACTTTTTTTAAGATCAAAAGTTTTACCGTTTAAATGTATTGTAGCGGTATTTTTCGTGTTGTTGATGGTTACTTCTATCTTTTCTCCATAGCTGTCAACATACACATCTTTGAAAATGTCGTCTTTATTTTCGGGTGCAGCAGCGGTAATGGTTTCAGCTTCTTTTCCGGGATGCTTACACGCTGTTAGGGAAAGGATTGTCAATCCAAAAAGGATTGGTGTTAATAATTTTTTCATAGTGATAAGTGATTTTAAAGTGTTTCATGAATTATGATGTTAATGCTATATAAAATTACGAATATTTTTAATAAATATATGTTAATTTTACATAAAGTAACAGAAAGTTTAAATTTTGCTAATTTTAACTCACTGCTTTTGGAAACATTATTCAGGAAAACAAATAGCAGCAGTTAGAATGAAAATTGGGAGATGGTATCGATTAATAAAGGATTTTTAATCGGGATATTTTCAGTAATAGAATAGACTTTTTTTTCGTTTATCATTTGTTGTGTTAATTTTGGGCAAAAATAATTCAAAAAGTAGAGAATATCAATAAGTTAATGTTAATAATTGGAAATCATGATAAAGTTTAGGTTTCTGAATTTTAATATTCATTTTTGGTAAGATGTTGTAAAAATACTCCCGAAAGACGGCTCAAAATGTCCAAAAAAGCAACAACCTGATTATGTATTTTTTACCTGATTCATAAAATTGGCTTAATTTTTGAGAAATGCAACGTACATGTGGTGTTATTCAAAATTGCCCGTATAAGGCTTGTATACTGGATAAATTTACAGTTTTTCAATCTTTCATATTCAGGTAATTTAAAGAATAGTTAAATTTTGTTAATCTGTTATGATAATATCATAATCTGGGTGTACATTTGCGACTTCAAAATGAGAAACTTTATAGTATACTTTTTAACAGGTCTTTTTCTGCTCTTTGTAGTAGAAAGCAGACTCAACGTTAAAACACTTCGAAATGACTATTCCGGTCATGTTTCTCATCATATGCCCAAAAGAGCTAACCGTCTGAATCAGACATTTGAAAAACTCTCTGTTCAGCAGTTGGATGATACCATAGACAATTCCACGTTAGAACTTGCTGAGAATGATTTTCAGTTTTCTGATGTATGGCAGGCTATTGTTGTTTTCGCTGGAGTTTTCAGCCTGATCTACATTTTTGGATTAAAGAGCAGTAAGAGGTTAAAACCAAACATTCATGGTTCTGTTTTGAGTTTTGCTGCCAAAAGATTTATTCTTATCCGTTCTATTAGAATTTAAAATTTTTTCGATCTATTTATTTTCTGCCTGATTTCAGGTAGAACTACTTTGCGTTGTGGATGTTGGTGATCATCACATCGTACCCCCTTTTATTACCGTTTTTTATTTCTATCAAAACATTAACGATTTATATAAACTCTAGAATTATGATAAAGAGAGTTGCTTCGGGAATTGCGCTGAGTGCCCTTTTGTTGGCAGTTGGCTGCAATAAGAAAAAAGAAGAAAAAGAAGAGGTTGCCGTATATCCGGTAACATCCCCTGTGGTAATGGATACTGTAATCAACAAAGAATACGTAGCCCAGATTCAATCTGTAAAAAACATTGAAGTGAGAGCTCAGGAAAAAGGCTTCCTGGAAAAAATCTTTGTAGATGAAGGACAATACGTACAGGCTGGACAGACATTGTTCCGGATCATGCCTAAACTGTACCAGGCAGAATTATTAAAGGCGAAAGCAGAGGTAGAACAAGCTACCATCGAACTGAAAAATGCAAGTACATTGGCAGGAAACAATATTGTTTCTAAAAATGAAAAAGCAATGGCAAAAGCTAAACTGGATGCAGCCAATGCAGAAATGAAACTGGCTCAGATCCACCTGTCTTTTACAGATATTAAAGCACCGTTCTCAGGAGTTATCAACAGAATTCCTTTGAAACTGGGAAGTCTTATCGATGAAGGTGATCTATTGACTTCACTGTCAGATAATACAAGTATCTATACCTATTTTAATGTTTCTGAACCTGAATATTTAAGTTATCAGACGCATATAGCAGACAGAGGAAGCAATCAGGTATCTCTGATCACTGCAAACGGAGAAACCTATTCGCAGAAAGGTGAAATTCAAACTATTGAAGGAGAATTTGATAATGAAACAGGAAACATTGCTTTCCGTGCGAAATTCCCGAACCCTGATAAGCTTTTAAGAAACGGAGAAACCGGAAAGATACAGATGACAATGCCTGTTCATAACGGTTTGATAATTCCACAGAAAGCTACTTATGAAATCCAGGATCAGAAATATGTATTTGTAATTGATAAAAACGGGGTGGCAAAATCCCGAAATATCAAAATAGCGTATGAACTTCCTGACCTTTATGTAGTAGGCTCAGGAATATCAAAAGGAGATCAGATCCTTCTGGAAGGAGTGCAGAAAGTGAAGGATGATCAAAAAGTGAAAACAAAATTCCAGGATCCTAAGAAAGTTCTTCAATCATTGAAATTAAAAGCAGAGTAGTGGTCTCTAAAGTGAAGTAGTATGTTTAAGAAATTCATTCGCAGACCAGTTCTGTCTATAGTAATCTCATTGATTATTGTATTTTTAGGAATTCTGTCACTGGTAAAACTTCCGGTGACACAGTTCCCATCCATTTCTCCGCCTAAAGTAAATATTACCGCAGAATATCCGGGAGCCAACAACGAATTGTTGATTAAATCCGTTGTTATTCCTCTGGAAAGAGGATTAAATGGTGTTCCGGGTATGAAATATATGACTTCAGATGCCGGAAACGATGGAGAAGCTTCCATTCAGCTTGTATTTGATCTGGGGACAGATCCCAATGTAGCTGCAGTAAACGTTCAGAACCGTGTATCTTCAGTAGTGAACAAATTACCACCTCTCGTAGTGCGTGAAGGGGTAAAGATCACGCGTGAGGAACCCAACATGTTGATGTACATTAACCTGTATAGTGATGATCCTAAAGCTGACCAGAAATTCCTTTTCAACTATGCAGATATTAACGTAATGTCTGAATTGAGAAGGGTAGGTGGTGTTGGTTTTGCCGATATCCTGGGAACCCGTGAATATGCAATGCGTATCTGGCTTAAACCAGACAGGTTAACAGCTTATAATATTTCAGCTGATGAAGTTATGGAATCTCTGAATGAGCAGAGTTTGGAAGCTTCCCCAGGGAAAACGGGGGAAAGCTCCGGAAAAAGATCTCAGTCATTTGAATACATATTAAAATATTCGGGTCGTTTCAATAACGAAAAAGACTACGGAAACATTATTCTGAAAGCAAAACCGGATGGAGAATCTGTAAGGCTGAAAGATGTTGCAGATATAGAGTTCGGAAGTTCCATGTATGATATTTATTCTACATTGAACGGGAAACCTTCCGCAGCAATCACCGTAAAACAATCTTATGGGTCTAATGCAAGCGACGTTATCAAAAACGTAAAAGCATTGATGAAGGATCTTGAAAAAAATAACTTCCCTAAAGGAATGCATTACGACATCAGCTATGACGTTTCAAGATTTCTGGATGCATCCATGGAAAAAGTAATTCATACTTTGTTTGAAGCCTTTGTTTTGGTTGCCATTGTGGTATTCTTATTCCTTGGTGACTGGCGTTCAACTTTAATTCCGGCACTAGCTGTTCCGGTTTCATTGGTAGGAACATTTGCTATAATGTCAGCATTCGGGATTACCCTTAATATGATCTCCCTCTTTGCCTTGGTAATGGCGATCGGGGTGGTAGTAGATGATGCGATTGTTGTAATTGAAGCGGTACACGCTAAGATGGAAGAAAAACATCTTTCCCCATTGAAAGCAACAGAAGAGGCAATGCATGAGATCAGTGGAGCGATTATCGCAATTACACTGGTAATGGCATCCGTATTTATTCCGATTGCGTTTATGTCTGGTCCGGTAGGAGTATTTTACCGTCAGTTCTCTATTACAATGGCTTCATCCATTATCCTCTCTGGGGTTGTGGCACTTACTTTAACACCGGCATTGTGTGCGTTGATCCTGAAAAATAACCACGGAAAGGCTAAAAAGAGAACTCCGGTTACCATTTTCCTGGATAAATTTAATAACGTCTTCACAAAAGGAGCCGGGAAGTACGAGAAGATGCTGAATAAAACAGTAACGAAGAAAACCATAACCTTACCACTACTGTTAGCATTCTGTGCCTGTACATTCTTCCTGAGTAACTCTTTA
>JASLCD010000225.1 GCA_030146295.1 Chryseobacterium sp. | reverse complement strand
GACACGCAGGACTTAAAATCCTGTGTCCGCAAGGACGTACGGGTTCAAGTCCCGTCTGGGGTACAAGTCCCTCTGTAATAGTATTACGGAGGGATTTTTGTTTTAAAATAAAAACCGTCTCACAGGTTGTGAAACGGTCAAAAATATATTGAGAGGTGATTAGTTGCCTAATTCAAGCTGATTTTTTACAAGACTGTAATAATCTGCTTTTTTGCTGACAAGCTCCTGATGGTTTCCTTTTTCCACTACGGCTCCGTTTTTCAGGACTATGATCTGGTCAGCATTTTTCACAGTACTTAAGCGGTGTGCTACAATAATTACCGTTTTCCCTTTGAAGAATTCCTGTAGATTGTCATGAATAATTTTTTCATTTTCGGCATCCAGGGCAGAAGTCGCTTCATCAAACAGTATAAAATGAGGGTTTTTATACACTGCTCTTGCGATAAGAACTCTTTGTTTCTGTCCACCGGAAATTCCGTTGCCGGCAGCTCCTATTTTGGTACTGTATCCTAATGGAAGATTATCAATGAAAGACGAAATATTGGCTACTCTTACTGCATTTTCCATTTTTCTGGTATTGATCTCTACTTCGCTGGTAGCAATGTTTCTTTCGATGGTGTCTGAGAAAATAAATCCGTCCTGCATAACCACTCCATAGTTTTCTCGGATACTTTTTGGAGAAAGCGTAAGAATATCGTCTTCGTTATAATGAATGGTACCCTGTGTAGGATTGTAGAACTTCAGCAACAGCTTCATTAAAGTAGTCTTTCCGCTTCCGCTGGCCCCTACAATAGCAGTGACTTTGCCTTCAGGGATGAACAGGTTGACATCCTTTAATACAAACTGAGATTTCGGACCTTCATACTGGAAAGAAACGTTATTTAAAGTAATTCCTCTCTCTTCTTCCGAATAGGTATTGTTGAGTTCAAGTGCTTTCATGCCTTCTTTTTCCTCTTCTTCATGATTCTGAACTTCATTTAATCTTGAAAGGCTCAGTTTTGCATCCTGTAAAGAACGGAAGAAAGAAATCATTTGATTAACAGGAGAATTCAGCTGTCCGATGATGTAAGATATCGCCAATAGCTCACCGATGGTCATATTTCCTTTTACCACCTGCAATGCCGCAAAGAACGTAACGAAAATATTCTTTAATTGGTTAAGAAATTCAAATCCGGAAAACTGATACTGATCTACCTTTAAAATACGAAGGGTCGTTTTGAACAGTTTATTCTGAATCCCTTCCCATTCCTGTCTCTTATAGTCTTCGAACTGATTGAGCTTCATCTCTGAAACTCCGTTCAGAATTTCATAAACACTTTCCTGGCTTTGTCCTTTTTCTCTGAATCGGTAATAATCAAGAATTTCTCTTTTCTTCAGCCAGTATTGAGCCCAAACCAATGATAATGCTGTGAGAGTGGAGTAGATAAGTACAATGGTGACATTGTAATACCAAAGCACTCCGAAAAACACAAGGAAAGTAACCATGGAGAAGAATGTCATAAGGCTCTGAGAAGTAAGAAAGTCTTCTATTCGCTCATTATCCTGAATTCTCTGGGTAAAATCTCCCTTCATTTTGGTATCAAAAAAGCCCATTGGCAGGAGAAGCATCTTCTTCAGAAAGTCTGAAATAATGGAAATACTTATTCTGGTTCCGATATAAAGCATCAGCCAGTTTCTCAGAATTTCTATTGTAATACTTCCTAAATATAGGACCACCTGGGAGATCAGAATAATCGTAATCAGGTCTACATCTTTTGTGTTAACTCCCTTATCAATAAGGGTTTGTGTGAGGAAAGGAAAGACAAGACTCAGGCAGCTGCCGATAAGAAGCATACCAGACAAAAAGAGAAATTTGCTTTTGTGCTCTTTGAAATATTTCATGGCAAAAGAAATGCTCAGTTTATCTTCCTCCGGGAAAGTCTGCTGATAAAAACTGTTGGTAGGGCTTACGAAAAGGGCAATTCCGGTCTCGCCGTCAGACAGCCAGCTTTTAAGAAAGTCTTTTTCGTTCAGCCAGATCATTCCATGGCTTGGATCAGCAATTTTATAGCGTTTTTTTCCTGAAATAAGGCTTTTCTTTACGTCAAGAAGCACTACAAAATGGTTTTTATTCCAATGAAGAATGCAAGGCAGGCTGCCATTTTCATCCAATGTCTGTAAGGTCAGTTTGGCGGGATAGGTTTCAAACCCGATATCTTCGCACAGTTCACTGATGCTCAGTAAGCTAACGCCTTCTCTGGATAGATTAGCATTTTCTTTCAAAAAATGTAGCGGGATCTGCTTACCAAAGTAGGAAGCCACCATTGCGATACATGCAGGACCGCAGTCCATTTGGTCGTGTTGAGGGATAAATTTTAGCTTCATGATACGAGATATTTTCTTTTGCCGATTTTCATTTTATAATACTTCTCTACAATGCCGTAGATGATCAATTCATGCATTCTGTGTCTGGACCTGATCAGTCTGTTGATATGCATATGAATAAAACTGCTGACTAATCTTTCTTTTTGAATGGTCTTCAGATTTTCTATTTCTCTGCAGTTTTCTGTCATAGAGCTTACAAACTCCGAGAAATAAGGGTTGTCATCCGATTCTGCGATCTCACTGATGAGGGGCAGGTTACTTCTGTATTTCAGGTCCAGCTGCTTCTTAAGATTGCTGTCTACATTAAACTCCCGCTGAAACTGGTTATAAATTTTATTGATCACTTCATATCGCTTATCCAGATCCAGCTGGAAGACATCGAAATACGTATCAATACTTTTGATGGAGTACAGCCATAGATCATCATTGTTAGGAATGTTTTTAAGCAGGTTAACAGTCAATTGGCTGTCATAATGGAAGATATGTTCTGCGGTATCAATAAATTCACCTTCATATCTTTCATACTCCCTGTCGTAGGTTCCCATTTCCACTTTATTAATGATTCCTTCGCTGATGTATTTATCAAAATAATCATTGAACGTGGTCATAATCTGAGCGGTGTTAGTGAGCTTATGATCATTGATTTCCAGTCTCAGTCTGATGTGGTTGTCGGGATCACTGTATCTTATGTAAAACCATTTTTTGATCAGGTTTTCTTCATCAAGATGAGATAAAAGATCCGGAAATACATCCTGTAGTATTTTATCTGAAAACTTGTTGCCGCAATAGATTTTATAGTACAGCCATTTGTTTCCCGGGATAAACTTGTTATCAGAAATATTGACATTGAAAAGATGCTGATCCAGCTCTGTTTTAAATGCTGTATAATTTCTGTTGATCATTGGGATGATAATCTCATTGTTGAATTCGTCAGTCTCAAGATCATAAAGACATTCTGTAAGGGTTACGGTTTCTTTGGATCTTAGTTCATCAATCAGGAACAATAAGAGATTCTCATTTTCAGTATCGATCAATAATTTGTTATCTCCCTGAGAAATAAAGAAATAGCGGTTCACTTTTTTATCAGACAGATATTCTTTTATGATTTTAATGCTTTCCGTATTGTTTTTGGTCTTTATTCCTGATACTTCATTCTGGTATAGTCTCCATAATGCCGGTGTGAAGATGATATCATCACCGTGTGTGATCCTGGGAATATAGTCATACATCAGATAATTGGTATCTCCAACATTTAAGACCAATGCAGTGGAAACATCCTGATGCTGAAGATCGCATAGAAACTGATACACTGGAAGCGAATTATAATCAAAGTTGTGAGCAGTAGAATGAAAGATTTTAACCTCCTTATTGAGTCCTTTATGGAATAATACGATTCTTTTATCAATCATTTTAATATAAAGGTCCGTCAGGGTAATTGTATTTTCCGAAGCTGAAGATTTGGTAAGATAAGAAAGCTGGTTTCCTCTTTTTACCTGTCTCAGTAAGATATTTCCTACTCTGTTGTCCGGTAAATGAAGCAGTTCTGCATAGATAAAATGGTTATCATTCTGTTCTTCTTTGATGATTCTGTTCATTGGAGCCAGAATTTCTTCATCTTCATTGGAAAACCGGGCGATAAGATTGGCACCGCTTGTTCCGCCTACAGAAGAGATTGCGATTTTATCAGAAACCTTTTCAATCATTACAGCCAGCGATTTTGCAAGGCTTACTTCATCCGTATTCTGAAGGCTGTTGAGATCATGCTGGCTAAGGTCTATAGCAGTATCTCCATTAATATTGGCTTTGTTGATTGTTCTTCTCCAGAATTCATGAATCTTTTTATTGTAAGTGATGGAAAATGAATCATTACTGGAATTGGGCCAGCTCAGGGTGTCCAGCAGGGAAGAAAAGTCGTTTTCACTGTTTTGCTCCTGGATGTATCCAATGCCGCTTTCGTTATCCAATACTTCAACCAAAGGCACCAGGCTCTCTTCATATCTTGCATAAAAAGCAGACTTGAACTTTTCTAAATTTTCATTCACCGTTTCGCTTCCTTTGTCCCAAAAACAAGATAAAGTATTGATTCCTTTTTTGATTTTGGAAAGGTCTTCTCTGGTAACAGGAGAGAAATCCAGGTTTCTTTTTAATGAAGAGTTAATAAGGTATTTTCTGTCATATAAAATGGAGAACTGATTGGCAAGGGCAAACATTTCGTTGTAATATTCCTGAGCTTGTCCTACTCCGGAGTTCAGCAGTTCCATATAGTTTTCCATCTTGATCAGGATTTCCAGATAGCGGTCCAGTTCAGGAGAAATACCTTTTTTTGAACTTAAATATCCAATGATCTGAGACAAAGGAGAGTGCTCATTCAGGCAGATGTCAAAGTTGCTTTTAAAGAACTGGGCATCAATCAGGCTGAAAATATAATATTTTGCATCTTCTTCTGATACCCCTTCCACATTTTCAGCAACCAGAGCAACCAGGTTGTCAAAAGAGTAAGATTGGGCAGCCACAGTTTCAACCAGAAAATCCAGAAGTTCATCTTTTTCCAATGAGCTTAAAGTATAGACTCTTTTTTCGTTTTGTATTGTGGTTTCGATATATCGGTAATAATCACCTAACTTATAGATCGAGTCATTAAGTTCATATTCGTGAACTTCCGGAAAATCTCTGTTGATTAATACTATAACCTGAAAAAGGAAAGAAAGATCCAGTGTAGTATACCGGCGGATCGCATTCATGTTTCCTGCTTCAATATTTTTATATTCTGAGTTGAGTTCAAAAGCGGAGTGGGAAGCAAATGTTCCGAAGGGAGTAGATCTGGTCGTTATTCTGATGTAGTATTTCAGAATAGAATTGTTGATTCTGTTTCTCTTTACCAGAGATAAAGAAGGATCATCCTGGCACAATCTTGCCCATTCGCTATACAGCTCATAAGATGCTAAAAAGATAGATTCTCTGAAGACTTCATCATTCCACAATTCCAGGATAAAATGATCAAGATCTGCTGTATTTTTCGGTATGTTGTTATATTGTTTGAATGAGTACAAAGAGTTTCTCATAAAACCAATATTGATGTTATCTAACTGCGTTTTCATATTGAATAGATTGTAGGTTGTAATGGTTGCTGATTACTTCAGCGTTTTCTGTTTTCTTATCACTGTCTGGTTCTGTATCATATAAAATGAATTCATCTACAGCCAGCTGTTCATCCAGTTTTTCAATGAGTTCAAAAAGCTCATCAAAGTTGAGGTGAAGAATTTTAAAAGCTTCGGATTCATCGGCATCGGATTTTATTTCATTCACTTCCGAGAGGTTGATGGCGAGTGCCAGCGATGTTTTGGGAATAAATCCGTTTTTCTGTTCAAATGCTTCTCTGTATCTGTTGATCTCTTCTTTTTTACCTTCAAAATCGTCAAGAAACTTTCCGTTTCCGTGAAATGCTGACACACAGTAATTAGAGTGTAAACTGATGGCGTCATCCAGATTGTTCAAAGAAGAAGAAAGATACCATAGATCGGGGATCAGGCCGCCGTAGGGAGGGATTAAGATTCCTTCTTTCTCGTTTCTTTCTGCTTCAGAGTAGAATAGCTCGTGAATCTCTTGGGCATTTTCTTTAAAAACCACTCCGGTACCTCTTTCAAGGATGTCCGGATTCAAAAGGTTTTTGGTGTATTCACTTTCAGGAATTCCTTTTGACAAACCCAGGTCTATTCTTCCGTTGAATATATTGTTGATGAGTTTATAATTGGTAGCAACAGCATAAGGAGAGTAGCTCGGAACTGAGGTCCCTGCGGATCCTACTCTTATTTTTTCTGTCATTCCGGCGATCATGGCAATCACGATATCCGGGTTTGAAAAAGCAAGATTCTTGAGGTGAGAGTAATGGTGCTCTGCCAGCCAGAATCTGCTGTATCCTAATCTTTCTGCATGAAGGGCATAATCAACTACATCGTTAAGAGCTGTGATTGAATCTTTGCCGCTTCTGTATCCTAGTTCTAGTAATCCTATGCTTTTTGTTTTCATGTTACAGTAAAAATTTAAGGTATTTAGTTTTGTCGATTTTATCATTGAGAGCAATCAGTGCTCCGGTTTTTCCAAAGAGTAAAGAGCCATCCTGCTCAGTCAATGGCTGGTCCAGTTCGTTTTCCAGAATTTCCAGTGACCTTTTCATCCAGAATTTTTTAGACTGTCTGTACTCCGGATGAGGATCTTTTTCATTAATCTCGTGATAGAGCTGTACAAGCCCGGAGGTTCCGTGACAATACTGTATAAATTCTACACCTGTATTGGCCATTACTTTCCTTTTTGTAGTTTCTAAACCCAGCACATGGGCCATATCTTTGTATCTTGTTTCCTGCAGTGTTTCCCCTGTTTTATAAAGAAGATAAGAAAAGGAAAGGTCACTGTTGCACCAGCAAAGTCTGTTGTTGTGGTAAGGCTTCAACAGGTTTTGAGCTATTTTGTAATTGTATGGTTTATATATTTTGGCGTTTTCTACTTCGTGGACATCAAAATTGGAAATAATGAAATCCAGACAGGTGTTAATAATATATCTTGCTTTTTCCGTCATTACCGGAAGGTCCAAAAGATTATTAACAATAGAAAGATAGCCATAGTTGAATCCTAAGTTAATACCATCTGCATAGCTGTCATTCAGCTTGTTTTCAAATGGAGTGGAGTGGGAAATGCATTCATCATAAAGGATGTTTACAATTTCTCTGCTGTACTGTTCGTTTCTGATGGTGTTGAAATAATGGAGATTTCCTATCGGGCCATCAAAAAAAGTATAATTGTTTTCCTTCAGCATGGTAACGGATTGCTGGAAGATCAGTTCTCCGATGTCAGTAATCTGGTCATCAAAATCATCCTGTATTAATCCGTCTTTTTTTAATAAATCCAGAATAATGCCCAGTCCGGTCATTCCTTTGGACAGATTCGGGAGAGTATATACGTTGCTTTCTTTTTGCAGATTGCCATTCTCAAAGACTTCTTCAAGGATCGCTCCTACTTTGTTTACGTAGATGTCATTTCCTGAGATTTGATATTGTGCCAGAAAATAGAGCAATAGTCCCAGTTTTCCATAAAGCAAACCATCGGGTAAATGTCCATAGTCAAAATCAAGAAGTTTTTGATCATATTCATGAAGAATGGTCGTGATATTTTGAGATTGTAGAGCTTCCATTATAGATCGTAATTATAGAATGAAACGTAGTTGTGATTGGTTTTAATGACATTGTTCATCAGGGTAATCCCGATTCCTGCTATGCCTTGGCCCAGAGCCATATTGATATTGTCAAATTCTGCATTGTAATAGGCCTTGAATCCTGCCCAGTTTTCGCTTTCATTATTTTTCGACTGAAGAAGATGTTCGTGCCAATATTCTTTGGCTTCCAAAAAGGCATCCTGTTCTGTAAGATGATAGAGATTTTTGTATAAAGCGGATAATCCGGCAGAACCATAAATGAGTCCAGATTCCAGGATGGCAGACTGATCGGTATCTTTAAATTTTGTGGTATTGAGTAAGATATGAAGCCCTTTGTCGCAGTAATCCTTATTTTCTAGGAGAATTCCTGCATTGTAAAAAGTGTAGCCAATTCCTATTTCTCCGTAAGCCAGATTATGATAATCTATATAGACTTCTTCAAAGGCATTGAATGGGAAAAGCGTGATATTGTCCGTATCGCTTTCTTTGCAGTTCCAGATGAATGATAATCCTCCGTGAATAAGCTGTAAAGATTCCTGGGTGTAGATGTTATTTTTATAAAGGAATAACAAATAGTTGATCACTCCTGTTGTTCCGTGTCCTAAACCTAGCTCTACATATGGATTTTCTTTATCCCGAAGATCAAATTTCCAGTAGCTTCCGCTGTCATGTTTTTGAGTAAGCTCCATGATTTTATCCAGGGTTTTATCGATCAGATGTTTTTTGTCTTCACGATTTCTCAGTACAAAATACTTGGCAAAACTTGGAAAGCCGCTTGTCAGGTCAAGATCTCCTTTCTCTGTTTTCTGGATCAGAATCTCTTCCAGAATTTCATCTATATTCTCCAGGAGAGAATCTATTTCGCTGTCTAAAACCTCTTCCTGCTTCAGGAATATAAGATATAATCCCAGCTCTCTTATCTCGTCATTAAAATGAAGACTTTTATAATCCTCTGTTAAAACAGCCAGAGACTTTTCAATGTAATGGGTTACCAATTCTAAAGATTCCGATTCTTTGGTCATTAGATAGTGATAATAATAGAACATTGAAGCACTTAGAATTCCGTTATTAAGACCTATTCCGGTAAGGGAAGCTTCTTTTTTACGGATGCATTCTTCTATTTCTGAGATGATTAGTTTTTCTTTTTGCATGATGTGAGAGCTGTGAGATTATATAATTTTTTTTAAAAGAGGGAGTTGTATCAAAAGCGCTCCCTCTTTTATAGGAGAAGATTACTTTCTTGTCTGTACCACGGTGTTTCCACCACAAGAACACTGTCCACAAGACTGAGCTGCAGCCTGAAGACTGTTTACCCCTCCTTTTAGGCTATTCATTTGCTCTTCCTGTAATTTGCTGATTTGCTCTTTGTTGATTTGAAGACCCTTAGTTAATTTCATTTTGTTCATGATGTTTGATTTTAAATTGTTATTGTTTATTGTAAATTAGATGGGCTGATTAAGATGCTACTCTTGTTTTTACGATTGTGTTTCCACCGCAAGAACACTGTCCGCAAGACTGCGCTGCAGCCTGAAGACTGTTAACCCCGCCTTTAAGGCTGTTCATTTGCTCCTCCTGAAGCTTACTGATTTGTTCTTTGTTGATTTGTAGACCTTTAGTTAATTTAATTTTGTGCATGATGTTGATTTTTAAATTGTTGTATAAAATATTTTCAAATTTTTGTAAGAATTACTTCGCGATTCTTGTTTGTACTACAGTATTTCCACCGCAAGAACACTGTCCGCAA
>JASLCD010000202.1 GCA_030146295.1 Chryseobacterium sp. | reverse complement strand
ACCAACAAAGTATAAATTCGAAAAGAAACAAATGGAAATTTCTTCAGTAAAAGGTATTTTTTTAAGGTATATCTTAATGCCTTTAATCGCAATTATTATGATGGTTATACTGGGTATAATCCGGAGAAATAAACCTGCGATAAAAATTAAAGTCATTATTGTATATGTGCTTCTGTGCAGTTTATGCCTGGCTATTCCGGGATTTTTTGGATTTGCCGGAAATCTCTTTAATCCGTACTGGTATCTTATCGCACAGGTTATTTACCTTATTTTTGGGATTATTCATGTGAATTTATTGCATAAATATTTCAAAAAGCACATTGAATCTGTGGCAATGAGTATTCTGTTTGAGTCTATACTATCATTGACGTGTATTGCTTTGGGAGGTTATCTTTTTACACTGATCTTTAACTGGATGAGTAAAGGAACAGGATATGCTGTAATGGCAGCAACAAGTATGATGATCTTTGTAGTACCAATGGTATTCTATTACTGTTATATCCAGTTTATCACGATTCCTTTTGATATTTATAAAACATGGAGATATTCACCGGAGCAGAAGCTGCCTGATTTTGAAGGTGCAGATTTTGACAGATTAATGGTGCTGAATGTTGAATTGAGCAAAAAATTAGAAGATACCAACCGTTTCAGAATCAAAGCGAAAACACTTCCAACAGGGGTTACTTTCGGAGATTGGTTCTACAGAGTAGTGGATGATTATAACCACAAGAATCCGGGGTCCATTATTCATCTTTCAGACGAAGGAAATGAGCCTTACTATTGGATCTTTTACACCAAAAAATCGTTTTTCAGTTTCAGAAAATATATAGATTTCGACCACGACATTACAACAAACAGCATTTCTGAAAATGAGGTGGTGATTTGTAAGAGAGTTATTCAGCATGAAGAGGAGGGAGTCGCAAGAAAATCATAATCACAAAAAATTAAAAAGTATTAAACATGATACAGCCTATTAAACATTTTGCAATCAACTGGGTGGATGGGATGAAGGTTTCCCAGAGGCACCTTAATGATCAGGATAATTTCTTAATTGATACCATCAGAGATTCCAATTCCCTTGGAATTACTACATATAACTACGGACTTCTGCCTATTTCCAATGAATTTACGGACCGTACCATTTTTGATGTTCATAACACGGCAACCAATGATGTACAGCTGGTAATTAAGCGTTGCAGCGCTGTTACAATGGCTGGATACCGTATTGAGCTTACAGACAGAAGGATCAGCGTAAAGTCTTTGGCAAAATCCATGAATGAAGAGCAGGCAGACGGAGAATATTATATCTTAATCTCTGTAAATCCTTTTGATAAAGTTCCTTTTGGAGATATTGACCCTGAAGAAATTCCGCCACGCCATCCAAGTGCACAGCCGAACCATCATATTGAACTGCTTCCTGTAACTTCTTTGAACAGCAGCTATTCCGGAGGTAATTACCTTATCATTGGGAAAGTGGACCTAAAGGGAAATATTGCCCAGGTAGATTCCAACTTCATTCCGCCTTGTACTTCTGTACAGAGTCATCCGGCTTTGGTAGAATATTACAGCAGCTATGCAAAGTCTATTGGAAATCTTCAGCAGTATGCTTTTAAAATTATTCAGAAGACCTCTCACAAAAATCAAAATACAGCTTTGGCACAAAACGTTAAGTTTCTGTGCAGTACAATGGTGAATACATTTGGAGATATGTATTTCCAGTTCAGAAATATTACCCCTTGGCAGCCGCCTGTATTCCTGATTGAGTCTTTTGCCAGACTGGCCCTTCATTTATACAACTCAACCCAGCTTCTTGTTCCTGCCGAACTGGAAGAAATGCTGAACTATAGCCTGGAGTGGAGTGAGATTGCTCCTCATACTTTATTGAACCAGCTTTCTATTGTAGCAGAGACCAATTACGATCATCATAACTGTGGTGAACCATTGCTTTATATTCAACAGATGCTGAGAAGCCTTGAAACCATTTTCTCTAAACTAAGCGAACTCGATTACATCGGTCAGAGAAAAGAAAACATCATTGTTAACGAACAAGAGGTTTCTACCAATACAAATCCTAAGAGAGGTTGGAGTGTATTAGATTAAAATCACTTATTAAAAATAGAGTCCCGGATGAAAATTCGGGATTTTTTATTGAGGTATACAGAAAAACTAACGGTAAATTTGCTTTAAGGATTGATAAAAATGAATTTAGAGGTTATAAGACAGGATACTTTAGGGTGTTCAGATAAGATATTTTTAAACAGTGCAGGTTCTTCATTAATGCCTAAGACTGTTGTAGACGCTACAGTTAAGTTTTTGCATAAAGAGCAGGAGTTAGGAGGGTATGCAGCCGTAATGCAAAATTCTGCGCAGATCAGCCAGTTTTATGAAGAGACGGCATTACTGATCAATACCAGACCTTCCAATATTGCATTTGTAAGCAGTTCTACAGATGGCTATGCAAAGGCATTGTCCAGTATTTCTTTTAAAGAAGGAGATTGTATCATTACAACCAATGATGATTATATATCCAATCAAATTGCTTTTATTTCTTTACAGAAAAGATATAATATCGAAATTGTCAGGGTAGCTAATCTGCCTGACCATGAGCTGGATCTTGACGATTTTGAAAGATTAATCAAAAAGCATACTCCTAAATTAATTGCTGTCACTCATATTCCTACTAATTCCGGTTTAGTTCAGAATGTAGAAGGAGTAGGAAAGCTGTGTAAAAAATATGATATTCTTTATCTTGTAGATGCCTGCCAGTCTGTAGGTCAGATAAGGGTAGATGTGGAAAAGATCAATTGTGATTTTCTGACGGCAACAGGAAGGAAGTTTATGAGAGGGCCGAGAGGAACAGGATTTTTGTACGTTTCAGACAAAGCTTTGAGTCAGAAAATGTATCCTTTATTCTTAGATAGCATTGGAGCTAAATGGACAGCGTTTGATGACTATGCATTAAATGATACGGCTAAAAGATTTGAGCTTTTTGAAAGACCATATGCTGCTTTGCTGGGATTTACAGAAGCTTTACGCTACGCCAATGCTATAGGAATGGATCAAATTGAGAACTACAATCATATGTTGGCAGATGCATTAAGGGCCAGTTTGCAGAAGAATGGTTTCAGAGTTTTGGATAAGGGAAACAGATTAAGCAGTATTATTACTTTTTGCCAGGCAGACGGAAGGGTTGAAAAGATTCATAAAATACTGACTGAGAACAATGTGTTTTTTAAGGAAAATAAGAAAGGAGATGCATTAATTGATTTTACTTCTAAAAATGTAGATCATGCGATCCGGTTATCACCTCATTATTTCAATACGATGGAAGAAATGGAAAGCGTATCGCAACTTTTAGAAAACATCAATCATTAGAAGGTTGTTTTTTAAATTGAAGAGCCCGGGCATCTGCCCGGGCTCTTCAATTTATTTTTTGTTGAGAAGATCAAGGGTATGTTCTACATGTCCGCCTCCTTTCCATTCGTCATGACCAGGAATCACAAGTGCTGCCTGTGAATATTTGTTTTTCAGTTTTGTCATGGTTTGCGGCCATTGCGCAACATTAGCTTCTCCTGTGTAGCCAAGATCAACTGCTGCTTTACTTTTCACAAGACATCCTCCATCCAGTATTTTATATTTAGGAAACCATACTACTACATTATCAGCAGTATGTCCTTCACCCAGAAAATCTACCACAAACTCTTCCCCGCCAATACGATAAGGTTTCCCTGTTTTGATGATTTCTGTAGAAGTAGCTTTTCCGTCTTTTTTCAACAGTTCATTGGTTTTTGCTGTTGCGTAAGTTTTAATTCCTTTATTGTTATAAAAGCTTAAATCTCCGGCTCTGTCTTCGTGTGAATGCGTTGCAAATACTGCGATCACGGGAAGGTTATGACGCTTCTGAATAGTGTCCAGCAGGCTCTGATACTGGGTTTTCTGCCATGGAACATCAAATAAGACAACTCCATTTTTGGTAATCAGATAAACAGCATTGGTAGAATATTCTTTACCTCCAAATACCCCGAAAGTTTTGTAAATATAAAAGTGGGGTTGAATCTGAGGTTCAATCACAAAATCTCTTACCTTAGTGTCCTGAGCGTTTGCAAATGGGCTTAATAACATCGAAATAATAAAAAACGGAATGCTTTTTTTCATAATTTTTTTGAGTAATAATTAACTGTTTGTATTTGTCAGAAAAGACAAAGTCTGTAGAATATTTTGCAAACGTAATTAAAAATTAATTTTCAGGTATTTTATGAAAGGGGGTTTAACCGTTTTTTAACAGTTTAATGAATGTAATAAATGGAGAATTGTATGAATATCAAACCTAACAGGTTTTTAAAACCTGCTAGGTTTATTTTGGATAAAGCATAAGTAAAGTTTCGCTGTAAGCTGAAAATCAGAATGATTCATCTTAATTATACTTTTCGTCTTAAATATCTTAATGGTTGAAATTCTTGAAAAGCCTGAATTTTTTAATCAAAACCTGTTAGGTATATTTTAGGATTAACTCAGATTATTTCTTAACCAGTATTTTCTCAGTCGCTTTTTTGCTTAGAATTTCCGTTTTGCCCTCAATTTCTATGGTCATTGATTTATCAAAACTTTCTATTTTTACAATTTTCACTTTTGTATTGAGCAGTAATTTTCTGTCGTTCAGATACGTCAGGAAAGCATCGTCGGAAAGAGTAACAGAAGCAAAAGTAACATTTTCACCGGGTTCACAGTGGCTCAGTTTCTGCAGGTCCTGGGCAATAATATTTCCATCTTTATCAGGAATAGGTTCTCCATGAGGATCAAATTTAGGATAATCCAGAATTTCATCCATTTTATCAAAGAAAATTTGAGAATGAACATGTTCCAGCTGCTCTGCAATTTCGTGAACGTTTTCCCAGCCAAAATTCATTTTTTTTACGAGGAACATTTCGGTAAGTCTGTGTTTACGAACCACCAGTGCTGCCTCACGTCTTCCGCTTTCTGTAACGATTAAGGGCTTATAGGTCTCATAGATGACCCATTTTTTCTCTGCAAATTTCTTCATCATGTTATTGACACTCGGCATTTTTACATTTAAAAATTTGCTGAGCTCATTAATCGTAACCTTTCCTTCATTGTCAACTAAATGAAACAAAGCTTTCAGGTAATTCTCTTCTGTTAGGGTTGTTTTCAAAATGTTAGATGATTTTCAGTACAAATCTAACAAAATAAAATGAAAAGTTCGCTCTTGTTATTTTAACTTTTTTTACTTTTACTCTATGAAATTTTCATTCAAAAACGACTATTCAGAGGGATGTCACCCGAATATTCTACAAGCGCTTACAAAAAGTAATTTTGAACAGCAGGCCGGATATGGAGAAGATGAGTATTCATTAAAAGCTAAAACATTAATTAAAGAGAAAATAAGCAATCAGAATTCTGAAGTTTTTTTGGTTTCAGGAGGAACGCAGGCTAACTTAATTGTTATTTCTGCGATTTTAAAACCCTATCAGTGTGTGATTTCTGCTGCTCCCGGACATATTCTGAATAATGAAACCGGAGCAATTGAAGCTACAGGCCATAAAGTGCTGAGTATTGAAGCTGCAGACGGAAAGCTAAGGCCGTCAGACATTATTCCTGTATTGGAAAATCATAGCAATGTACCGCATCAGGTAATGCCTAAGCTGGTTTATATCTCCAATTCTACTGAGCTGGGAACTATTTATCAGGCAAAAGAACTGGAAGAGCTTTCAGCATTTTGTAAACAACATCAATTATACTTGTTTATGGACGGAGCAAGGCTGGGACATGGCCTGACCTCAGAAATCAGTGACCTTACGTTGGAAAAAGTAGCAGCTCTTACTGATATTTTCTATTTGGGAGGAACAAAGAACGGTGCTTTAATC
Organism: Chryseobacterium sp.; assembly: GCA_030146295.1. GTDB lineage: Bacteria > Bacteroidota > Bacteroidia > Flavobacteriales > Weeksellaceae > Chryseobacterium. The sequence goes on along the minus strand of JASLCD010000202.1, from coordinate 67,398 downwards.
GGAGAGGCTATCGTCATCAATAATCCTGCTCTTCAGGAAGACTTTGCATTTAATATCAAACAGAAAGGGGCATTATTAGCCAAAGGAAGACTGCTGGGTATTCAGTTTATGGAACTGATGAAGGATAACCTGTATTTTGATCTGGCACAACACGCGAATCGGCAGGCGATGAAAATTAAGAATGCTTTGCAGAAAAAAGGAACGGCATTTCTTTCCGACACCTATACCAATCAGATTTTTCCTATTCTGAATAATGATCTTATTGAGGTTTTGTCAGAAAGTTTTGAGTTCTATGTCTGGAAAAAAGTAGATGAAAGCCATTCTGCGATCCGTCTTATTACTTCCTGGAATACAGGTGATGAAGCAGTGGACCGCTTTATTGAAATCATTGAAACAGAATTACCATAAAAAAACAGCCTTGAAATAAGGCTGTTTTCTGTTGATATTGAATGATTATTTCAAAGCTTTGTTAACTACTTTGCAGTCGGCAGTATTCAGCTTCTGTCCGTCTTTATAGCTTATTTTCTTCTCGTCAGCGTATTTAGACTGCCCGTCTTCTTCTTTATGATCTCCAATACCTTCCGTTAAAGTATTCCCTTGCTGGATAAAATAAATATCTCTTTTGCTTTTTCTACCTTCAGCAGCAAATTCGTAAGTCAATTTTAAGGTATCTCCGGATTTGAAACCTGTTACATCTCCTTTTGAGCTGTCTTTTTCATTGTTTTTGTAAGATAATTTACCGGTAATGGTTCCTAGGTTGTCATCAATAGATGCAAAAACACTGTCTTTTCCTGTTACCCCGATGTAGCAGAACGATTTTGCTCCAAGAGTATCAATTACGGGTTCAGCGACAGCAATAGTATCTGCTTCTACTTTGGGAGCCGGAACTTCAGTTTTCTTATTACAGTTGATTAAAAAAGCTGATACAGCACCCAATAAGATTAATTTTTTCATATCCTTAATTGTTAAAATCAAATTTCTATGCCGCTAAAATAACAATAGTATTTGTATATTAAAAGTCCTGAGCTCTAAGAAAAATGTAAAAACGGGTGAAGCCCGGCAGGAATAAAGGATTTTAGGGCAATGATATAACTGGACTGTTGTACCGGAAAGCTACTTTAAGAAGGTCCAACTGAAAAAGCAGGTTACCAAATCATTACCTGTTTTTTTTAGGATTAAACTTGTAAGTGTTTATAGTTCAGTATTCTGCATCGTATCTTATAATGCCTCTTAACTCAATTGAATTTAATTTTAAATATCAAAACATTGAGTTATGTATCCTTTGAGCCAGCACTAGTACAATTTAGAAAAGAATGATCTGTTTGATTTCCAGTTTGTCTTCAGACAGAAAAAGTTTTCAAACACTCAGGATTTATACTGTAGTTTAATGCAGCTGCGCTTTAGGTTTGTATTTAAATGTTTCTTGTTTATTAAATTTTTACATCAAAAAAAATATTTAGGTTTATAAATCCACTATTGACTGTAAGCCTTCCTTTTTTGATTAAACCTTTCTTAATATTATTTCTGCTGTTTAATTAGTTGTTTTTTAGCATTTTGTATTTTCAATATTTTAAGTCTTTCTTTTGAAATTAATCTTTAACTCTCCATATTATAATTTTTAGCAGTAAAGTAAAGTTAAATAAAAGTATATTTATAAACTTTAATAAGTATATTTGTATACTAATTTATTTGATATGAATTTTGATCTTATAAAAGCAGTTGTTGAACTCGTTCAGCAATTTATGGAACAGAATGAAGATAAAGTGCAATATAGTAATGATCTTCAGGGATTTACAGAATGGATCAATGCATCTTCTAAATCTTATTCTGAGCAGGAACATCCGGATTGGGTCGGGAAGGAATTAGGAAGAAGTTCTGATAGTATCATCAATACCTTATTGATAAGAATGGGAAGGTATGCAAAAACATATTCCCGTTCAATTGGTAATTCCGTTTTTTCAAGCCAAGATGACTTTATTTATCTGATAAGCCTGAAAACCATGGGAGCTATGACAAAAATGGAGCTCATAAGACACAATGCTAGTGAGAAATCTTCCGGTGTACTTATTATTAACCGCTTAATCCGTAATGGCTGGGCTGAACAGACGGCCTCTCATAAAGATAGAAGGATCAAAGATATTCAGATAACTGAAAAAGGACTTTCCGTGCTGGATGAGCACATGGATGAGATCCGTAAAGCTTCAAGAGTGGTAGTGGGAAATCTGAACCATTCTGAACAAATGCTGCTTATCGCTATACTTTCTAAATTGGATGACTTTCATGATTCTTTTTACCGTATGAATATCGAAGCCACAGACTTGCTGGATATTGTCTATAAAAGAGTGAACTGATAACATATTAAGAGAGTCTGTTAAAAACTATTAAATAAACAACAATGAATAGTGGAAGCTTAAGAAAGAAAATTGCGGTGATAGGTTCCGGATTTTCCGGAATTTCAGCGGCAGCTTATGCAGCAAAATCAGGTAATGAAGTACACGTATTTGAAAAGCACCATCAGCCGGGGGGCCGTGCAAGACAATTTAAAACCAATGAAGGATATGTGTTCGACATGGGGCCCAGCTGGTACTGGATGCCGGATATAATAGAGGGTTTTTTTAGTGATTTTGGCTGTAAAGCATCCGATTTTTTTAATCTTGTTTCTTTGGATCCTCAGTTTGAAATGGTTTTTTCAGAAGAAAAGATTGCAGTTCCCAAGAAAAATGAAGAAATCCGCAAGCTCTTTGAAAAAATAGAAACCGGAGCCGCTATGCAATACGATCAATTTATGCAGTCTGCCCGATTCAAATATGAGGTAGGGATGAAAGAGTTTGTAACAAAACCTTGTTATCACTGGCTGGAATTTGCTTCTTTAAAAATAGCGGGAAGTGCAATGAAACTTGATCTTTTAAGCAATTTCAGAAAATATGTTTCAGGGTATTTTACTGATCCGAGACTCAGATCATTAATGGAATTTCCTGTTATATTTCTTGGAGCTTCCCCAAAGAATATTCCTGCCTTATACAGCCTTATGAATTACGGAGGGTATGTTTTGGGAACAAAATACCCAATGGGGGGATTTTATCAACTTGTTCTCGCAATGAAGGAAGTGGCGGAAAGACAGGGAGTAACATTTCATTTTAATCAGGAAGTACAGAAAATCAATACAGAAAACGGAAAGGTATCTTCTGTAACAATTGATGGTGAAACACATGAATTTGATGCCATAATCGCTTCCTCAGATTATCATCATACAGAAACGTTACTCCCCAAATCTCTCAGAAACTATAATAAAGAATATTGGAAGACGAGAACTTTCGCACCTTCTTGTCTTATTTATTATTTAGGAATCAGAGGAAGAATACCCCATTTAAAGCATCATACTTTGTTTTTTGAAAATGAACTTGATAATCATATAGATTGTATTTATAAAAATAAAAAATGGCCCAATAAGCCTCTTTTTTATACATGTTGTCCTTCCAAAACAGATCCGGATGTTGCTCCTGAAGATTGTGAAAATCTCTTTTTGCTGTTACCTCTTGCTCCTGGAATACATGATGAAGAATCTACCAGAGAAAAATACTTGATGGAGATGCTTAAGCGAATTGAAAAGCATACCGGTGATGTTGATCTCATTTCCAGAATTGAATACAAAAGAAGCTATTGTGTAAGTGATTTTATTTCCGATTATAATGCATATGAAGGTAATGCATACGGACTATCCAATACTTTATCACAGACAGCGGTCTTAAAACCCAAAATAAGAAACAGAAAGCTCAGAAATCTTTTTTATACAGGACAGTTAACAGTTCCCGGTCCTGGCGTTCCTCCCTCGGTAATTTCAGGGAAAATTGTGGCGGCTGAAGTTAGTAAACTAAAAATAAAATAATATGAAAAAGCTGTTTGATGAATTGTCTTACGAAGTAAGTAAGTACACTACACAAAAATACAGTACCAGTTTTTCGTTGGGAATACTTGCCCTCAAGCCTTCTATCAGGCCTGCTATTTATGCAGTTTATGGTTATGTGCGCGTGGCAGATGAAATTGTAGATAGCTTTCATGGCTATGATAGAGAGAAACTTCTGAAGAGATTAAGGTCTGAAACTTATGAAGCGCTTGAAGACGGTATATCACTCAATCCTATTTTGCATTCATTTCAGGAAACAGTTCGTAAGTATGATATAAACAGGCAGTTGATTGATCAGTTTTTACACAGTATGGAAATGGATCTTCATAAAATTGATTATAATTCCGAATTGTATAAAGAATACATCTATGGATCTGCAGAAGTGGTAGGGCTGATGTGTCTGCAGATATTCACAGAAGGTGATAAACAGCAGTATGATAAACTGAAACCCTTTGCCATGAAACTAGGATCTGCTTTTCAGAAAGTTAATTTTTTACGGGATCTGAAAGATGATTATCAAATTTTAGGAAGAACTTATTTTCCGTCTTTGAATATGTCAGTCTTTAATAATACTGTTAAAACGCAGATTGAAAAGGAAATTGAAGAAGAATTCAGAGAAGCATTGCAGGGAATTAAGAAACTGCCTGGATCATCCATTTTCGGAGTATACCTTGCCTACAGATATTATCTTTCTCTGTTTGAGAAAATAAAAAGAACAAGCTCTCAGAATATATTGCAGCAAAGAATCAGAATTGCCAATTCACAAAAGTTGCTGGTTGCTTTTAAAAGTTATATCCGTTACAAATCTGCTTATTTCTGACCACAAAATTGCGTTTGAAAATGATTTTTTGGAGCGTTTAACAATAAATAAAAAATAAATGATGTACAGATTATACAGAGAACAACAGCTGAGTTGCAATATTGAAACGGCATGGAAGTTTTTTTCATCCCCTCATAATTTATCAGAAATAACCCCTAAGAGCATGGGTTTTGTGGTTCTTTCCGATGTGAAGGATAAGCCTATTTTTAAAGGAATGGAAATAGATTATACCGTCTCTCCTTTATTGGGGATTCCCATGAGATGGAAAACCATTATCAGCCAGGTTGAAGACTATAAAAGTTTTACAGACTTTCAGAAAGATGGTCCATATAAGCATTGGAATCATTTTCATGAATTTGTTCCTAATGAGCATGGAGTACTCATGCAAGATACAGTAGACTATGAACTTCCGATGGGGATTTTAGGTACAATAGCCCATCGGTTATTCGTAAAAGAAAAGCTTAAAAGTATTTTCGATTTCAGATACAGGGTTTTGAATGATCTTTTTAACGATAAACATAAATAAAATGAATATTCTGATCGTTTTGGGAGTGTTTATTTCCATGGAAGGAGCTACATGGCTGATCCATCGGTATATTATGCACGGTTTCCTGTGGATCCTGCACCGGGATCATCATGATCATAGCCATGATGGCAAGCTTGAAAGGAATGATTGGTTCTTTTTCATTTTTGCAAGCCCGGCTATTGCCTTATTATATCTGGGAGTACAGCAGAATTTCAGTTATTGGTTTTTTATCGGTCTGGGAATAAGCCTTTATGGAATGGCCTATTTCTTTGTGCATGATATTTTTATTCACCAGAGAGCAAAAATTTTTACAAAAACAAAAAGCCCTTACTTCCTTGCCATAAGACGAGCCCATAAGCAACATCACAAACATTTGGGTAAAGAAAAAGGAGAATGTTTTGGCTTTCTGTGGGTTCCTGTTAAATATTTTAAAATGTATTTCAATAAAAAATGATGCCTTATACTTACCTACTGATTAACTTCTTCACTGTCATTATCTGTTTTCTTGCATCTTTTGACAGAAGAATACAGTTTAATAAACTTTTTGGGAAATTTTTGCTGTCTTCCACCATTGTAGCCATTCCCTTTATTGCCTGGGATATTTGGTTTACGGCAAAAGGAGTATGGTGGTTTGATCTCCATTATACCTTAGGATTTAAAATAGCAGGACTTCCTGTTGAAGAATGGCTGTTTTTTTACTGTATTCCTTTCGCCTGTGTTTTTACTTATTACTGCATTGAGAAATTCTATCATCCTGATTGGGCCGACGCTTTTAATAATCTCATCGTATTCACATCCTTTATTATCCTTGGTGTGGTTGGTTTTCTTTATTATGAAAGAATATACACGTTGCTTACGGTAATGGTAACACTATTTACCCTATTTTATCTTCATTTTATTGCTCACAAACAATGGATAGGAAAGGTTAGTCTGATATATCTGATTTTGATGCCCGGTTTTTTTGCAGTGAATGGAATTCTTACAGGTTCTTTTATTTCTTCGCCGGTTGTTAACTATAATCCCGATGACTTTTTAGGAATTAGAATGGGAACTATCCCTATAGAAGATGCCGTTTATGGCTACAGTCAGTTTTTACTTAATATTTATTTCTTTAAAAAAATAACTAAAAATGAAAAATAAAATCATCCTTACCTTATTATCAAGTTTCGCGCTTTTAAACATTTTGTCTTCTTGTTGTTCTATGCCCGAAAAAGCGCAGCCTGTTGACCAATTTGATGTCAATAGATATTTAGGGACATGGTATGAGATAGCCAGATTCGATTATCGTTTTGAAAAAGATCTTGATAATGCAATCGCTCAGTACAGTCTTAATGAGGAGGGAAATGTAAACGTAGTTAACAGCGGGTACAATATTAAAAAGAATAAATGGGTGTCTGTCAATGGAACAGCTAAATTTAGAGGGGACAAGAATACTGCAGCTCTGAAAGTAAGTTTTTTCGGCCCTTTTTACAGCGGATATAACGTTGTAGCCCTGGAAGATTACAAATACGCATTGATTGCTGGCAAAAACTTAAATTATTTGTGGGTTCTATCCCGTGAAAAGACCATTCCCGAAAATATAAAACAAAATTTTATCAGTAAGGCTCAGGAGATCGGTTATGATACTTCAAAATTGATATGGGTAAAACAGGACAAAAAAAGTCCGTTTGAAAAATAGATTATTAACTTAAAATCAGAAAAAATGCTCAAAATACAAGCACAATCAAAAATACCTACAGAATATGGGATGTTCATAGTATATGCATTTTCAGAGAAGGAAGAAGACTGGAGTCCTCATCTGGTTTGGGTAGCTGAGAATACAGATTTTAACACAACTGTCAATGTTCGTTTTCATTCAGAATGTATTACAGGAGAGGTTTTTCATTCCAAAAAATGTGAATGTGGACAACAACTTGATGCCGCTATGAAATATATGTCGGAAAATGGGGGAGTGATCATTTACCTTCGTCAGGAAGGAAGAAATATCGGAATTATTAATAAACTCAGGGCTTATGAACTTCAGGAGAAAGGATTGGATACTGTTGAAGCCAATTTGAAACTAGGGCTCCCGGCAGACGGAAGAAACTTTGACATAGCCGTTGAAATGCTGAATATTTTAGAAATCAGGAAGATCAATCTTTTGACTAATAACCCGGATAAGATCAGATCAATAGAGAATAGTGGGATTATTCTCAATAGCAGAGTTCCTTTGGAAATCGATTCCAATGAAGTGAATGAAAGTTATCTTGTGAAGAAGAAAAAATACTTTGGCCATCTTTTAGAGAAGATTTAATGCCAGCATCATAGGCTGCCATTAACAGTGAAAGATATTATAGGATGCTTGACGAAGTATGTCATTGGTTATGAGCTGCATCATTGAATGAACTATGATTTTTTAAAATGATGATTTAATATTTTAAGAGATTTTAACATTTAGACAAACGTTTTAGGCATAAACATTGTTTATTTATATACCAATTACTAAAATATTATATTATGAATAATTCAGATTATAACAAAGCGGAAAATGCAGTTAATGAAACAGAAAATTCTTTAAAAAATGCGGCTGATAATGCAAAATGGAAGATCAGTGAATTAGCGGATAAAGCGAAAGATTATATCAATGAAAAAAGAGATAATGATCAGGAAGCGACGCAGGAAGACTGGTTAGATAAGGTAAAGTCAAATGTGTCCGAGGCATGGGAAGATATTAAAGATAAAGCCGATGAAGCCTGGGAAAGTACAAAAGATGCAGCTGAAGATGTAAAGGCTGAATGGAGAAAAAGAACAAATTAATTCAAAGACTTTATATACAGACTGTCCGAAACTGATAAAGTTTCGGACAGTTTTCTTACTTTTTAATTTGGTTTATTTATATTCTTTTTTGCTTTGTAAGAAATTTGCTTACATGTTTTAAAAATAGTAATTGTTTCCTCTTTTTTATTATTCTTTGAATAAACTCAATATCTAGTGAGCAGAGAATAAATATTAAATTAAAAGCAGGTATATTTGTATAGTATTTAATTGAAATGAATTTTACCCTAATCAAAGACTTTATAGCTCTTCTTGAGCAGTTTGAATCAGATAATAACGCATCTTCAAATTCTTATCCACCTACTATTGAAGGCTTTAAATCATGGATTTCTGGTGGAGAGAAAATTGTTGATGAGCCGTATTGGGAAGGAAAAGAGAATGGCAGGACCGCTGAAAGTGCAATTAGTACATTACTGGTCCATATAAACCGATACGCTAAAACCTATTCAAAGTCGGCTATCATTAATTCTGAATTTTCAACGCAGGAAGACTTTATTTACCTGATCAACTTAAAAGCTTTTGGCGAAATGACTAAAATGGCACTTATCAAAAAAAATATTCATGATAAGCCAGTAGGTATGCTTATTATTGCAAGGCTGCTTCGTCAGAAACTCGTTGAGCAGACAGAGTCTGATATGGACAAACGAAGCAAGCTCATCCGTATTTCAGAAAAAGGATTGGTTGTTCTCGAAAGGCAGATGGAAAAAATTCGTCAGGCAACGAATATTGTTGCCGGAAACCTTACTCATAAAGAAAAGATGGACCTCATTCGTATTCTTAACAAGCTTGATGCTTTTCACTATCCCATTTTTTCGCGAAATATTAATTCTGATGACCTCATTAATATTGTCTATGATGAATACGCTGTCGAAAAGAAATAATAGGGAGGCACTTGGTTAAATAATTTCGATATTTAGACTCTAAAACTATTACCTCTTTTTTTTTCGATAAATGTGTTTTTTATTTATTCTTCACAGAATTTATACAAAATATTTTGAGCTTTATGAACAGCATACCCCTTTGAGTGATTATTCTATAAGCAACTATAATCTAATCCTCAAAGTGGATTGTATTCTAAAATTTGTCAGGAATACTTCCATTTCATATTCAATATCCTCTGCATTCCTAATATCAAAAAGATTTTTGTTAGATGATGAAAAATATTCCATTTTTCATATGTCCTGTTGTGCAACATACACCAGTGGCAGAAATAGGATATTGAACGTTAATTTAAAACAATGAAAGATTCTTTTATAAGTTTTTGATCTTAAATCGTTGAATCTTTCATTGTTTTTTCGGAATTTTTTTCAGCAGATACTATATTTTGCGAATCTTCTTTTGATACTATTTGGGGGCTCCATTTTGCATGTTTTGAAGGTTGTAGTTGATGCCCCATTTTTTTAGCATATACCTTAGTGAATTCTGCACCAAAGAAAATAATCTGACAGGTGTAATTGATCCAAAGTAACAGTAAAATAACTGTTCCGGCTGTACCAAACGCAGAACTGGGATTGAACGTTTCAAAATAAAATGTGAGGATATACTTCCCAAGTGTAAAAAGTGCAGCCGTTACTGCGGCACCTACCCATACAGATCTCCATTGTAACTCAACATCTGGTAGAATTTTGAACATGGCGGCGAAAAGAAATAACGTAACGAGAAAGCCTACAACAATATTAATGATATTCATCAGAACCAGGGTTTCCAACCCAAAACGATGGATAACCCAATCATTAGCGAGACCGATAAAAGAGCTTATGAGCAAGGTAATGAGCATAAGAAACGCAATTACAATAATCATCCCCAAAGAATTTGCTCGGTCGAGAAGATATTTTTCCCAGGCCTTTTTAGGAGTCACCACGATATCCCACAGCTTATTGAGCGATTTTTGAAATTGGAAGAAAAGTGAGGTGGCACCAAAAACAAGAGTCACAATTCCAATGATTTTCATAATGATATTTTTTTTATCCACCATGCCTGCTACAACCATTTCTTCAAGACTCTTGCCAACATCTCTACCCATCATGCTCCCGATGAACTTAGTTATTTCTCCCCGTACCGCTTCTTCACCAAAGAATATACCTGTGAGCCATATAACTATAATTAGTAGTCCCGGAATCGAAAAAATTGCAGTATAGGCTAAACTCGCAGCCTCAGTTCCCAGATCCCGCGCACTCCAGTCTTTATAAGTGCTTTTAAGTATTTCCCAAAAATTATTAATTGTTTTCATGATGTATAGTATTACCTGTAAAAATCATTTATATAATTTTTACTTAACATTATAAAAGTAACAGAATCAAAATCAGACTCCTTAGGTTTCACTTATGATTATTGAATTAAACTTTGAAAAGTATGACAGAGTTTCTTAAATGAAAAATAGATTATTCATTTTATAATTTTCGATGTTTTTAAACTGATGGTAAGAGAAACGAAGCGGTTTCAAATGTTCTGCAATTATCTTCATAAAAGGATATTTTTGTGTGTGGTGTAATAAAACGTATCCAATAATAAGACCAATTACACCAAAAAATGGATTTGCAATATTTTTTATAAAACCAATTGATTCTAAACATGTGCCTTTGCTAAAACCATTATTATTTTGAATGTAAAAATTTGGATGAATGTACACTATATCCTAAAAATTACACATCTGGCACAATACATGTTCTATTTGTTACCGAATTGAAAAAAAATTAAACATGAGAAAAGAAGAACAATTTCAACAGACTCTATTACGAAAAACAGTCGTAATAACAGGCTCTAGTAGTGGAGTAGGAAGGGCAGCTGCAGAAGCTTTTGCATTGGAAGGATGTAATATAGTAATCGTAGCAAGAGGACAGGAAGGTATAGACGAGGTCGTTGAGCTCTGCAAAGGAATGGGAGTAGAAGTATTGGGAATTTCCGCAGATACCTCCGTTGCTGCAGATATAGAAAGGGTAGCAGAAGAGACATTGTCCAGATTTGGCAGAATTGATATATGGGTAAATAATGCCGGGGTTATGGCGAGTGGAAAATTCGAAGAGATTCCAATGGAGATTCACGAACAGGTTATTAAAACTAATCTATTCGGGTATATGCATGGAGCGTACAATGCCATTAAAATTTTCAAAAAACAAAATGAAGGGATATTGATTAATAATGTTTCTATTGGAGGGTATATGCCCGCGCCTTACAGTTCGGTATACTCGGCAACTAAGTATGGTATTAAAGGTATGATGGATGGTCTTCAAGGCGAGATTTCAAATTATGCAAACATTCATGTCTGTAATTTATACCCCCAACTTCAAAAATCAACTGGGAACCTTCACTCTGCAAAATACTCAGGATTTAAGATGGGTATACCTCCCATTGCTTCAGATCCCCGGGATACTGCTGCAAAAATGGTAGAATTAGCTAGGAAACCCCAAAAGGATTTATTTCCCGATTTCAGATCTTATGCAATCACTTCAATTTACAGACTTTTTCCTAAAGCAGTAATCAATACGGCATCGGCAGGTGTACGGTTAATGATGAAAATAAAGAATGGTCCTGAAGTATCGGGGAATATACTTGAGCCTTCGAAAGACCCACACAGAATATACGGTATACCTCCTTTAAATGCTTCCAAAAACGTTAAAGTAGCTGCATTAATTGGAATTGTTGCTGGCTTTGCTCTAATAACGTTAAAAAAGGGCATTGCCAATAAGAGTAATTCGTAGTGTGCATAATTATATTTTGAATAATTGAACTATTCCATAGCTTTTTAAGATCAAAAGCTTTTCAATATTTTCTCTTCCCAGTACTCTCCAGGCCACCTTAGGCTTTAATCAATATTTTTCAAAAGAAAAACAGGAAAAAAGAAAGCAGATATGAAGTGTTGTCAATAGTATCAAACAAAAGAAAACGGAATAATTGGAGGGTACCTTTAGGGAGGAGTCCGTTATGCCGTAGTCTTTTGGTGGCATAAGTGATGGCTGACAACAATATATTAGCTGCCTTTTTACCGGTTGATGATAAAAATTTTTTATAGATTGTTATCTTGAATTTTGCATTCAGGAATTGCTTATTTGATATATTATCATTTGTATTTATTTTGTAAATACACTATGTTTACAATGTTCAATTAAAATCTCACTCCCATATGAAGGCTGGTTCTTTCAACGATTATGGAAGGTATCAAAACCGATTTTAATAATACCGGACTTAAGACTTACCCAATGGATTAGGCATTTACTCCGTAGAATTTTAATAACAATATTTAAATACAAATAATAGAAATGAGTAATGTATTTGAAAATTATTTATCCTCAACAGGACAACTGTCAGCAGAGGAAATCAACTTTTCTTTACAGTTTTTTAAACCGATTCGTTTAAAAAAAGGAGACTTTTTTATTCGTGAGGATGAATCATGCCGTTATATTGGATTTATCGCTAGTGGAGCTGTAAAGGCATATGCTCTTGACGAGGAGGGGAAAGAAAATATAACCTGTTTCAAGTTTGAAAATGAATTTGTTACTTCCTTTCAGGAGTTTGTAAAACAGGACAAATCCATAAGAAACATTAAGGCCATAGAAGATAGCGAAATCTATAGAATAAGCTTTCCTGATTATCAGTATCTGCTTAGTCAGATGGCTGCTTGGAACGAAGTTATAAAATCGTTGATGGAAAGGGAGTATAGCCAAAAAGAACGCTATATGATTAATTATAATAATAGGTCTGCTTTGGATAAATACAGTCATGTTCTCACTAACGAACCTATACTCATAAAGCGAGTTGCAACCCAGGATCTGGCATCCTACCTGGGCATTACCCAGCGATCGCTTACACGTGCAAAAGGACAAATACATAAACCCAATATATTATAGGACAAATGTCCTTATGTTGTCTTAATTGGCAATGTAGATTTGCACAAAAAAAAATATGCTACGTCAAATTGCTTCAGACGTGTTCCAGATTTCACTGATGCCCCGAAATAGCATCAACTGCTATATCATTGAAGGGGTATTGGTAGATTCCGGAATACGGAGTTCATATACCACTGTAAAGAAGACTATTCAGAAAATCCCCGTTTATCAACATGTACTAACACATGCCCATGCTGATCACCAGGGCTGTAGTGATCAGATATGTGCTGAGTTCAGGATACCCTTACTCTGTCATCCCAACGAAGTTTTTAGAACTGAAACAGGTATGGTAACCAACGACTATCCAACTCCGCAGCATTGGATAGCAAAGCTTCAGCAAAAGTACTGGGCAGGACAGGGGCATAAAGTCGGGCAGACGATCGTTGAAGGTGATAAAATCGGAAGTTTTCGGGTAATAGAGACACCTGGTCATTCAGCAGGTCATATTTCTTTATTCCGTGAGCGGGATGGAGTACTGATCATCGGAGATGTGGCAACAAATATGAATTTGCTTACCACAACAGTTGGTTTGAGGCTTCCACCTAATATATTTACATCAGATCAAAAGCAAAATATCCAATCGCTCAAGAAGTTAGCAAAACTTAATCCTGCTATTATCTGCTTTGGTCATGGCCCCGTTATGCGAAATACTGATCGGGAGTTTGAAAAATTTGTAGAGAACTGCACCGTTTCTGGTTAAAAATAGAATATAATGAAATTGCTTGCGTTTTATTGTTCCCATCTGAAAAACGCATGATGAGAATCTTAAATTTATCTCGTACTTTTTTATAAATATTAGCAAAAAAATGTATATTTGCCCAGCAAAAAAAAGAAAATGATAGTATCTAACTTAAAAAAAGGAAAGAAACAGTACTTACGTCCAACGTCGTGAGTCATTTTCCTATTGGTTAGAAATTAAATAAAAAAGGAGCTTGTCATCACGACAGGCTCTTTTTTTTTATTGATAAAAATTAACAATTAATCTTATTATGAAAGTATTGAAATTTGGAGGGACCTCAGTAGGAAGTCCGGAGCGTATCGAACAGTTATTACCAATAATCACATCTCAGCAATCAGATAAACATCTGGTGGTTTTGTCAGCTGTTTCAGGTACGACAAATGATTTGGTGAAATTATCTGAGCTCTATGAAAACAAAGATATTGAAGCAGCCTACAAGCATATTGAAGAACTAGAGCAGAAATATATAAAATTTGTAAATGAGTTGTTTAAAACTGAAAAAGGAATTTTGGAAGCTTTAGCTTTTATTGACAAGGTTTTTGATCTTTTTTATCAGTTCAAACATAAAAATTTTTCTTCTACAGCAGAACGTATTATTCTTGCACAGGGTGAGATTATTTCAACCACCCTTTTTCATTTATACTTAAAGGAAATAGAAGTTTCTTCTATATTATTATCAGCATTAGATTTTATGGTAATTGATGAAGATAAGGAACCCAATATTGATAAAATAAGAAAACAGGCGGCTGTTGAAATTGCAAAATATCCGGAAGATACTTTATTTATCACCCAAGGATATATATGCAGAAATGCTCAGGGTGAAGTTGATAATCTGCAAAGGGGAGGTTCTGATTATACCGCTTCCTTGCTGGGAGCAGCATTGCAGACAGAAGAAATTCAAATCTGGACAGATATTGATGGTTTTCATAATAATGATCCGAGATATGTACAGAATACAAAATCTATAGCCAGACTTAGTTTTGATGAAGCAGCTGAACTATCGTATTTTGGGGCTAAAATTCTTCATCCCCAAAGTGTGTTTCCTGCCAGAAAATATAATGTTCCTGTAAGGTTATTAGATACCATGAATCCATCTGCCGTCGGAACATTGATTTCTGGAGAGGTTACCAATCAAAATCAAATTGTGGCAATCGCTGCTAAAGATGGAATTACGGCTATTCGTATTCAATCTTCACGTATGCTGATGGCCTATGGTTTCTTGAGAAAGGTTTTTGAAATTTTTGAACGATACAAAACACCTATAGATATGATTACAACTTCTGAAGTAGCAGTTTCTCTTACCATTGATCACACGGATAATCTTTCTGAAATTATAAGAGAACTAAACACCTTTTCAGCTGTTGAAATTGATGGTGAGCAATCTATTATATGTATTGTAGGTGATTTCAGGAAAAATAATCACGGATATGCAACTATTGTCTCTGAAGCAGTGAAGCATATTCCAATACGAATGATTTCCTACGGAGGAAGTGAAAATAATATTTCATTATTAGTTCCTTCTGTTTTTAAGGTAGAAGCTTTGAGATCACTACACAACAGGCTATTTTAGAAAAATAGACAGGTAGTGAAGAAGATAAAAATACTATAAAATTTAATTCAACTTAGCGATCTCAAAATACAGCTCCTGTATCACAAGGCATTACTTTTGTACAGGTGGATCATCTTAGCAGATATAATATATAATAACCTGATTTATTATAAAAAATATAAAAATAGCGCCAACTGTTTTCAGTTGGCGCTATTTGGCTTTTGGTGAGCAGAGCATTCATTTGTCCCACAATATATGATACACTAAGCAGCTCCCCTAAAGTCATTTTTCCGTGTACAACAAAAGTAGCTGCCAGGAATGTGACTACAATATTTTTTATTTGATTAATCAATTCATATCCCGAAGTTTGTATTTGATCGTTTTTTAGAATTCGGGTATTCACAGCAAATAATTTTTGTTGTATAGAATTTATAAATGCAGAGGAATGGATGTTGGCTAAGTCATTGATATGTAGCGCGTATTTTTTGTTGTCTTGAAAATGTAAAAAAGCCGTATTTTTGTTTCTTGAAAATGATCATATGCTTAGGATTTCTCTCTTTTTATTCCTTTTCTGCCAGAACCTCTTTTTATCACAAGGGATAAAAGAATTTGCCACCAAAGATTCGATGCAAGCTAAAGTTTTTGCAAATAATTTGATTTTTAACGGTAAAAAAGATAACAATTACACAAAAATAGCTGACGGGTATTTGTTGCTGTCTCGTTTTTCTGACGATGATAAAGTGATCCCATACTTAGACAGTACAATTATGGTTGCAACAAGGTTAAATAATCTACAATATTTATCTAAAAGCTATACCTACAAAGGAAACTATTATTACTTAAATGGAGAATATTCAAAGTCGTTGGATAATTATCTGGAAGCAAGAAAAGTAAGTGATAAGAACAGTAAAAATTACAATCTCATTAATTTTAATATCGGATTGTTGAAATTGGAGTTGGAAAACTACGACGAAGCCCTAAATTTATTTTTAAATTATAAAGATTTCTTAGAAAAAAATAATTTATCAGACAATTCTAATTACGTGAGATGCCTTTATGCACTAGCATACACCTATAGCAAACGTAAGGAAATTGAAACTTCTAATCAATATCTGAAATTAGGATTTCAGAAAAACGAAAAGAATAAAAATGCAAAAATGTATTCAAATTTATTGTTGATTTCTGGTATTAATGAGTTTTTTGTAGGAAATTTTACGAAGTCCTTAAATATATTATCTAAGGTTTCAGAAATAATACATAAAAATTCTTTTGACTCTCAAAATTTAGCATTAAGCGAATACTATTCGGGGAAATGTCTCATGAAGTTAAATAATGAGCGTTTTTTAAAAAAATTTGAGAGAGTAGACTCCATTATCATAAAAACAAAAGATGCCACTTCAGAATTGAGGGACGTTTATCCGATTTTAATAGATTATTATAAAAACCTCCATAATAAGGATAAACAATTATACTATATTGAACGCCTGCTTACTGTAGACAGTATTTTATATAAAAAAAATAATACACTTTCTAATGATATTAATAAAAAGTATGATACACCACTTTTATTAAAGGAAAAAGAGAGATTAATTAACGACTTAAGTTCAAAAAACAGTAAACTATTTGGGTTACTGGGAATTGGAAGTATATTATTAATAGTTCTGTTATTTTTATATGCAAAAAACAGAAAGAAAGTAAAATTATATAAGAAAAAAGCAGATCTGTTATTAACAGAGTCAGCATCTCCAGTTATTTCCATTGAAAAACCTGATCTTGATATTTCTGAAACGATTGATAGTGAAAAAGAAAAAACAAAATTGAAATTATCAGATGAAAAACTTAAACAATTAAGTTTAAAATTACAGGAATTTGAAAATGGAAACAGTTTTTTAAATAAAAATATGAACTTAGAGATATTGTCGAAAGAACTGAATACAAACAGAGCCTATTTATCACGATCGGTAAATGAGTTAAAAGGAAAGAACTTTTCGCAATACTTAAATGAACTTAGAATAAACTATATTGTAGAAGAACTTAGAACAAATACTCAGCTTCAAAAATATACAATTTCAAGTATTGCTGACCATGCAGGATATAATAATTCTGAATCATTTACCAATGCATTTCGCAAGATAACAGGAACATTGCCCTCTTATTTCATAAAAGCACTTGATAAAAACGAAATAAATAGTTGATTATTTATCAGTTGTTTATATAAATTCCGTACTCGAAATTTACAAATTCAGAGTATAAGTTTTTGTTTAAGGAAGAATTTATAATTTACTTTGCAACTCATAAATTTTAAACATCATTTGAAAGAAATGAAGAAGAAGAAAGAAGGTCAAAAAAAATTGTCTTTAGAAAAATTACAGCTTACTAAAGTTATAAATCCTCGCTCAATTAAAGGAGGAGGGGGGCCAGGAAACCCCGGTCTGGGTTTAGAAAATGGAGATGATACAAGAACAGATCCTACAAGTCCAGATTAATTGATTTTTTGTACTAATGGTATAACAAATAATAATATGTTGATTCAGCATATTATTATTTGTTTTTATATTTTAAAACATGTATATATATAAATTATATTTTTTCCTGATATTTTTATGTGCAACAGTGAAAGCTCAAAAGACAAATCCAGCTATTTCCCAGCCTGTAAATAATGAATATTTTGGATCAAAAATAGTCGATGAATACAGAAATCTGGAAAACCTGAATGATCCTTCAACATCAAAATGGATGGAAGATCAGACGAAATATTCATTATCCGTTTTAAGGAATATTCCAAACAGACAATTTTATATTGATAAAAGGCAGGACTTTGATAAGAAACAGTCGGTTTCTATCAATCAGCTTAATATCACAGATAATGATATTTATTTTTATTTGAAAAGATTGCCACAAGAAAAAACAGCAAAACTTTTTTATAGAATACACTTTAATGGAATAGAAACAGAAGTTTTCAATCCGGAAAACTTTAGACCAGAAAACAAGAAAAAATATCAGATAAATTATATCAAACCAAGCTACGATGGTTCAAAAGTCGTTATTGCTTTGACGGAAAGTGGTAAAGAGATTTCCGAAATGATAATTTATGATAGATCACATGGAAAATTACTGCCGGATATTCTTACCAATTGTTGGCCTTCTGATAGCGGAGGTATCACATGGCTTTCAGATAATAACAGCTTTATTTACAGATATTATCCAGTTGTCGAGCCCAAATCACCACTATTTTTAAAGGATACGGAATCTGTATTATATACCATAGGACAAAGTTCTCAAAAACATACAATAATACTGTCAAGACAAAATAATCCCGAGGTTAAAATAAACCCTGAGGATTTTCCTCGTATTAGCTTATCTTCAAAAAATTCAAAATATATTTTTGGGCAAATATCCGGTGCTGCAACATTTAAGGATACTTATTATATGCCAATTGGTGAGATTTTTTCTCAAAAAAAATGGAGATTTTTATTTAGAAAGGAAGATAAAATCACCGATTTTATAGAAAAGGATGATCGGCTTATCTACATTTCAGAAAAAAATGGAACAAATGCAATTTACAGTACATCATTGCAAAATCCCGATTTTCAAAATGCAAAAATATTAGTTTCCAATATAGCCGATGAGGTAATTACAAGTTTACACAATTTAAAAGACGGATTTGTTTTCAGCACATCAAAGAATGGAGTTGAAGCTAAAGTTTACTTATGTAAAGAAAAATACAAGAACCTATTGCCATTACCATTTCTTGCCGGAAATGTTTCAATTACTTCTAAAGGAGATGCTTCCAATGATTTTTGGGTAGTTTGTAGTGGTTGGAAAAACGATTCTGAGAGGTTTAAATATGACTCGTTGCAAAATAAATTTATTCCGGAAAATATCGTTCCGATCATTGAATATCCTGAATTTAAAAATATTATTGCTGAAGAGATTACCATAAAGTCTCACGACGGATTGGATATCCCGGTTTCTTTAATGTATGATAAGAACGTTAAGAAAAACACAGATAATTCAGTTTTGATATATGCTTACGGAGCTTACGGAACTAATATTAGTCCTAATTTATCCAAGACTTATTTGTTGTGGGTTCAGCAAGGAGGAATCGTTGCCATTGCCCATGTGAGAGGAGGTGGTGAGAAAGGAGAGTCTTGGCATGAAGGAGGATATAAAATGACAAAATCGAATTCTTGGAAAGACCTGATTTCTTGTGCCGAATATATGATCAGCGAGAAATACACTTCAAAAAATAAAATAGCCATCTGGGGAGCAAGTGCGGGAGGAATAACTATTGGTAGAGCAATAACAGAACGGCCGGATTTGTTTAAAGTTGCTATTATTGATGCAGGAGTAGTAAATACAACAAGAATGGAGTTTACTCCCAATGGTTTGAACAGCGCAAAAGAGTTTGGTTCACTTAATAATGAATCCGAATTCAAGGCGCTATTAGAAATGGATGCTTATCAACAGATTAGAAAGGGCGAAAAATATCCTGCTACATTAATCACTTCCGGAATTAATGACCCGAGGGTTTCTCCTTGGATGCCTACAAAGTTTGCCGCAAAACTTTTGGCAGCAAACAGTTCCGAAAATCCAATATTCTTGAAAATTGACTATGAAGGAGGTCATGGAGGAGATATTCCTGTGGCTCAGAAATATGATAATATTGCCGATACTTTTGCATTTGCATTATGGCAATTAGGACATCCTGATTATAAGTTTAAGGAAATTAAAAAATAAAAATGTCAAGATTCCCATATCAGTTTTTTGAAAAATTCATTGTCCGTTCTCCTTTATTTACCTATGAAAATTTCATTAAAACGTTTGATAAAGAAGAGATTTCAGATGAGGAATTAAAAAAAATAGCTGCTGACGATATTTTTCAGGAAGCTATTTACCTTGCATCACCATATTTACACAAAGAAATTATTCAATGGCTTTCAAATAAAGAGCTGCCTTTAAAACATAATCAAAAATTAAAAAATACCATCCTGAAATATTATAACCGAATGAGTACCCGCTGTACTCCTTTTGGTTTGTTTTCTGGTGTTGGAATGGGCACTTTCAATGGTGACATAAACAAGGAAATACAGATTGATTTTATAAGAGATACAAAATTGGATATGCATTTCTTAGTTAATTTGGCTCAATATTTTTTGACAATTACTGAAATTAGAGAACAAATATTATTTTTTCCGAATAACAGTATTTATAAAATAGGGCGTAAATTCCGATATGTAGAATATGTAAATGTTGGGGGTAAGAGAGAATATATCATTTCATCGGTGGCTCAATCACATGAGTTACAACAAATATTGATTTTTTCACAGCAAGGTAAAACTATAAGGCAGATTGCTGAAATCGTCACTAATGAGGATATCTCTCCATCTGAAGCTCAGGAATTTGTAGAAGAACTAATAGATAATCAAATTTTAGTAAGTGAGATTGAAGCAAATGTATCAGGAAAAGATTTTTTAGATACCTTGATTTTTACATTGAATAAAATAGGAGCTGTAAAAGAGGTTGAAATTCTGCATTTGATAAAAAAACGACTGTACGAATTAGATTTTAACATTGGTAATTCAATTATTCTCTATTCTGAAATTGAAGATTTAATAAAATCACTTCAAACAGAATATGAAAAAAAATATCTCTTTCAGACAGATCTTTATTTTAAAGGAGAATTTAGTGTTAATCCTCAATTAAAGAAAGATCTGAAAAAAGCCATAAGCTTTTTAAATAAAATTACAGTACACAACAGTGATAATCATTTTGAGAAGTTTAAAAAAGCCTTTTATGAAAGATTTGAAGGGCAGGAAGTTCCCTTAACGTATGCTTTAGATACAGAGGTTGGGATTGGTTATAGACAAGATATGACTGCTAAGGGGCTGCATACTTATCTTGATGATTTAGCATTACCATCATCTCAAAAAAAACAAAATATAAAAATTGAACTTAATCCGATTCAGCAAATTCTAAATGAAAAATTACAAGAAGCTTTAGTAGAGGATAAGCATATTATTCAGCTTACAGATGATGATTTTAAAGATTTTGTAGAAAATTGGGATAATTTACCCGAGACCTTATCTTTTTTAGCTGAAATAAATACTGAAAATAATGTAGAGAAACTGTATATAAACAGAAGCGGAGGAGCGAGCGCTGCTAATCTTTTAGGGAGATTTTGTTCAGAGAAATCGGAAGTGAAAGATTTAACGAGCACAATTGCAAAAAAAGAAGAAGCTCTAAATTCAGATGATATAACGGCGGAAATTATTCATCTTCCGGAAGCCAGAATAGGCAATGTGATAAGACGGCCTACACTGCGGCAATATGAAATTCCGTATTTAGCACAATCTGTGCTGCCCAGGGAAAATCAAATATATGCAGATGATCTATATATTTCTTTAAAGAATGATAGAATCATTTTACGGTCAAAGAAATTTAATAAAGAAATTAAACCATATCTAACCAATGCTCATAATTACTCAACAAATAGTCTACCGATTTATCATTTTTTATGTGATCTGAAATCTCAAAAACTTAGGTCAGGATTATATTTTACCTGGGGAGATTTGAAAAATATTTATCATTTTTTTCCTAGAGTTGAATACAATAATATTGTTCTGTCTAAAGCTTCGTGGAAAATTACAGAAAAAGAAATTAAACAGTTTTCCTTATCTGTCCATCAGAAAGACTTACTGTTTTCAAAAATTGAAGCGTGGAGAAAAATAAGACACATCCCGCAATGGGTACAACTGGTAAAATCGGATCATAAATTGACCCTTAATTTAGAAAATTATGATTTGTTGAAAATTTTTATTGATCATATTAAGAATGAAGAATATATTATAATTGAAGAATTTTTATATAATACTCAAGATAATTTTAAGCGTGAATTTATTTTCCCGATGTATAAAAATGAAAAGGGAAAATAATTAATAAGGGAAATGAGACAATTTATTATTGGCAGCGAATGGCTTTACATGAAAATTTATACAGGTGTAAAAACTTCAGATCTGATTCTGGAAGAGGTAATTATGCCTTTAGTTGTCTATCTTCATGAGGCAAAATATATATCAAAATGGTTTTTTATTCGTTATAATGATCCTAAACCACATCTAAGAATAAGATTTAATTTATATAACACTGAAGAATATAACAAAGTTCTTGAAAGAATCAATGTTGTTCTGCAGGAATTTGTTGCCAGTGGTGAGATTTCGTCTATTCAGACAGACATCTACAAAAGAGAGATCGAAAGGTATGGCAGAAATACCATTGAAGATGCAGAAACATTATTTTACAGAAATAGTGAATTTTCCATACAATGTTTGGATTATGATGATGAAGAAAAAATCATTATTTCTCTATTTTATATTGATACACTATTAGATAAGCTTAATCTTTCTGTTTATGAAAAGACGGAATGGCTACACAGTTATAATATAGCTTTTAAAAAGGAATTTAATGCAGATAAAAGACTTAACAGTCAGTTAGATAAAAAATACAGAGCTTTTAAACCGCAGTTCATAGATTTTATAAAATCTGAAGAGTTTGCGGAAGAAAGAGAAGCTGTTATTTCCAATATTGACGAGATGGTTTTAATATTACAAAATATTATTTACCATAGTAAGAATCAAACTTTAGAGGTTGCTGTGGAGGCTTTCTTTAAAAGTTTCTTTCATATGAATATTAATAGATTGTTTGTCTCCAATCAAAGAATATTTGAGATGATAATATATGATTATCTGTATCGCTATTATAAATCATTACATTATCTGGCTATTAATAATACTGTTGATATATTTTTAGAAAAATCAACAGTATCATGATAATTTATGATTTTAACTTTTTTATAAAAGAGAATCTTATGCAACCATTCAAAATAATACTTACACGGGGAACAACACTTATAAAGTTTGCCAATTACAAATTTTAAAAAATTACTCATAAAAGGTTATCCTAAAAATCGTCTTCTTCTTTCTTTTTTATGATTTTCCGCTTCCTTAGGTTAGGAACAATTTATTGTATGGGGAAACTCACTCTTTGAATTTATAAGTTGTGGATATTTTTCCACAGGCTTATCCATGTATTTCCACAACATATATAAATTTTCTATATAAATCTTCAGATATCTTTACTCCTGTAATAACAGTATCAATTAAGATATATAAAAGAATAAAGAATGGGTAAGATTTATACAAAATTATTTT
The DNA here is from genome assembly GCA_030146295.1 of Chryseobacterium sp. Taxonomy (GTDB): domain Bacteria; phylum Bacteroidota; class Bacteroidia; order Flavobacteriales; family Weeksellaceae; genus Chryseobacterium. The sequence goes on along the minus strand of JASLCD010000202.1, from coordinate 43,953 downwards.
TTGCAATGCTAGCTTTAAGCCCTGCTATTGTTTTTTCTCAGGCAGGTAATGTTGGTATTAATACTGCGAATCCTGGTTCCACTATGGATATCTCCGGATCATTAGCAGCAAATTATAACATTATCAATACAAACTCTTATAATTTGACCTCATCAGATTTCCATGTCTCATATAATGGAAGTTCCGATGCTATTTTTACTCTGCCTCCCGCCATAAGTGGAATTGGAAATTATAAAGGACGTATTTATAGAATTAAAAATAATACAAACTTTAGCATTACAGTAAATTCCACAGCTCCAGAGACCATTAATGGAAACCCCAGCGTTATTGTGTCCCCAAACCAAAGTTTAGAAATTATTAGTACTGGACTTACAGGGCCTACTTCTACATGGGAGATACTTTCAAAAGTGACGGCAAGTAACGGTATTGCATTGTCAGGTACAGATGTAAAACTGGGAGGAACTCTTTCGCAAGCTACTAATATTGCAATGGCTGGAAACAATTTGAGTATCAACGGTACAGGAAAAGTACTGATGGGAACCAATACAGTACCAGCGGGTGCATCTAATGCCAAAGTTGTTATTGACAACGGAACTACTAATGGAGCCCTTCAGATTAAAGACGGTACTCAGCAGCTGGGGTATGTACTTACAAGTGACACTAATGGTTTAGCAACATGGTCATCCACTGTTACTACGGCATTTGCGAATAATTGGACACCATATACCGGAACACTGATAAATCCTTTTACAGGGGTCACAGGAGGCTCTGGATTGAATACGGGAGTTCAGGTTACAATTTCGGCTAAGGGTTGGTATTTTTTCCGATGTGGAGTCGCCATCAATTCCGACTGTAATGATTACTTTTTCTATATTAATGGGATTGGTGATGTCTGGAGAAGCTACTGTGGATCAAACACTGCTGCATTCATGTTTCCAAGAGATCAGAACCGTGTATTATATTTTGCAACACCAGGAACTTATACCGTCTTTGCAGGTAAAACAAATGGAATAATACCCTCCTCATTCAATGCCGGAAATCCCTCTTTTTATCTGGATTTTGTAAAATTCCAAAACTAATATAGTAGCTTTTTTATCTAAATAACAAGGCTCAGCGATTCTAAAAACACATAAAAATACTGCAAGGGAATGGATTCTTGCAGTATTTTTTATGGATTAAAAACAAAAATCTTTTTAGTACTGCAACAAACTAGTGATTTTATTATGATTTCTGTTGTCCAATTTTACATCACCGGCAATTTTAAAATCACCATAATGAATATTGAAAGAACAGAATTTAGAGCTTGGATGGAACATAGAACGATTTGACATCCTAAAAGAGCAGGCAGCAAATAACCAATCTAGATTTATCGAAGTAGATAGTGATCAATTGCTTGATAACCAATATATAATTTAGTTATTTAGCATAAACTCAAGATACAGCGTTACCATACCAATAAAAAACGGCCTTATTATACCATCACCATTAATCTTGGAACTGTGATTAGTAAGATGGATGTTCGATTATCCCTTCAAACAAGAGATGTAGTACAGATTGCCGTTTATCTGCATAGAATCCGAAAAGAGCCCAATCTCAATAATAAATTCCTGGGTCGCCAGTTCACTGATCAATGCCAAGGTACAATTAGTTCAATGTGGATAGCCAATGTAAATATCCAGACAAGCCAGAGTGAAGCAGACAAGTATCCTTGATAATGTAACAAGTTTCGAAGCGAAAGCAATCATTTAATATAAGGACAAACGAAACGATGCTATAATTTTACGTGTTTCCGTTTTTCAATATCCTCTTTTTTTTCTACATTAGAGACTTATAATAATCATGAATATGAGAGATCTCTTATCTCCCAAGCTAGAAGCAGCAAGGAAGGAGCTGCTGGATCTTGGGATGCGTAACACATTATTAAATTACAAAATTCCGAAAGCCCGAGGTTTGCACATTGTCCAGGAACAGTCAATTTCCATCTATAATATTCTGGTAAAGCAGAATAAAGCGATGACTTTTTTAGGCAGACCCGGCAAAGATGATGATGATGAGCTTTTTGAATTGCCTCCGCTCTCAGAAGCTGAGCTGCAGGATGCTTATAACGATACCAGACTCCAAACTAATGAATCAGAACAAAAGCTTCAGACAAAAATTCTAAATACTTATTACGCAGCAAAAACAAGTATTGAAGAACAGGGAGTAAATACCTTATTTTTATCACTGGGAATGCTTTGCTGGTTTGAAACAGGCAAAGAGGATGTTAAATTAGCACCACTTATACTTGTTCCTGTTGCATTAGAACGGTCAAGTGCCAGCGAAAGATTTAGGTTACGATATACTGGTGGTGAAATCGGAGCTAATTTATCTCTTCAGGCCAAAATGATGATGGATTTTAATATCACTATTCCGAATCTTCCCGAGGATGAAGATCTTGATATCGACGAATATTTTAATAAAATTCAGGAGCATATAAATCATCTTGAAAACTGGAAGGTAGAATCTAATGCTATTGAGTTAGGATTCTTTTCCTTTGGTAAATTCATGATCTATCATGATCTAGACAGCAACGAGTGGCCGCAGACCAAAAAACCATACGACCATCCGATATTGCAGTCTTTATTTGGAAACGGATTTACTGAGCCACAACCTACAGTTGGAGAAGAGCACATGCTAGATAAGGAGACGGATGCAAATAAGTTATTGCAGGTAGTAGATGCAGACAGTTCCCAGGTTATCGCCATGCTGGCGGTGCATGAAGGTAGAAATATGGTCATCCAGGGTCCTCCGGGAACCGGAAAATCTCAGACTATTACCAATCTTATTGCCAATGCGATCGGCACCGGAAAAAAGGTACTGTTTGTAGCGGAAAAAATGGCTGCGCTGGAAGTAGTAAAAAGGAGATTGGACAGTATCGGTTTAGGTGAAGCCTGCCTCGAGCTCCACAGTAATAAAGCTAATAAACGTGAGCTCCACGCAGAGTTGAAACGTATTTTAGAACTAGGTAAACCCACAATGGCTCATCTTGAAGATGAAATCCGCTTATTGGAGCCGGTAACCAATGAACTGAATACTTATGCAGACGAGATAAACCGGCCCGCCGGACAAAGCGGCTTATCTGTGCATGACATAATAGGGTTATTGTTAAAAATAGATGCTGAAAATAAAGGCTATAAATTTCCCAAAATCAATATAGAAAATCTTTCAACGTTAACTTCTGCGGAAATCTGGGATCTTGAACGCAGTGCCGAAAAGATTCAGGTAAGGCTTAATAAAATAGGATCTCCTGAAAACCTGATCTTCTATGGCAGTACCTTATCAGTTTTTCTTCCTAAAGATGAAGAGCTTGCAAAAGAATTGCTGGCAAATGGGATAGAGCTAACAGAAAATCTCATAAATGCTTCAAATACACTTTCTGAATATCTGGAATTTCCGATCCCAGTAGATATTGAAGAAATCAACAAAACTGTGGATACTGTTGAACTCATTCTACAAAATCCTGGGATAGGTTCAATGTCTGTAAGAGATAATGCATGGCTAAATAATAAAGCCGATATTGATATGATGCTAGAGATCGGTAGCAGACTAGCTGAAATCCATCGTACTTATGATTCAGTATTTATTCCTGAAGCTTGGAACCAGGATATGATGGAAATCAGGCAAAATTTAATTGTTCATGGTAAAAAGTGGTACAGATTCATCATCGGAGATTATAAAAAAAGTGTAATTAAGCTTGGTTCCATGTTAAATTCTCCAATGCCAGATCTTTTAGAAAAAAAGCTAGAGCTGGTGAATATTATAATGGAAGAAAAAAGACTTTCTTCATCATTACAACCTTTCGAAAGATTGGGAGCCCAACTTTATGGGCAGCATTGGCTTAAACAGCAAAAAGATTGGGCAACGTTGAAAATGGGGACAGAATATTTACAGAAAGTTCATAGTTTTGTAAGTAAAGGGGATGGTTATCCAGAAATTATAGAGCTGTTAGAAAAAAATAAAAATCAGGATACTATAAGACAATATTCAGAAAATACTATCCGTTTTGCAGATGAGAAGCAGAAAGCTTTCAAAGCAATATTTAAGCATCTGGATTTTGAGGGCAATGGTATTGAAGGCTTTAAGCTCTCTAAGCAGGTTGCGGTTCTGAGCCTTTGGAAAGAGCAGCTGCCAGAAATTCATAAAGTCGTTCAATGGAATGTTTTAAAGGATGAGATCCAACAGAATGGAGCCGGTTTTCTTATTAAGGCAGTTGAAAACTGGGACGATGCTGCATCTTATTTGAAAACTGCTTTCCAGAAAACCTGGTATGATTATCTTCTTGAGCAGGCTATGATTGAAAGTGCAGAACTGAGAAAGTTTGAACGGTCTACCCACGAAGAAACCATTGCTGGATTTAGAAGAATGGATGTATTGAAACAATACTATAACAGGGCAAAGGTTGCTTTAAAGCACTGGGAAGGAGTGCCTAAGCAAGACGGTGGCGGCCAGATCAATATACTGAAAAGTGAATTTAACCGTAAAGCGAGACATATGTCGGTACGGAGACTAGTGCAAGAGGCAGGCATGGCAATTCAAGCGATCAAACCTGTTTTTATGATGAGTCCAATGTCAATTGCTAGTTTGCTGCCTCCAAACAGTATTGATTTTGACTTGGTAATCTTTGACGAAGCCAGTCAGGTAAGACCAGTTGATGCACTGGGAGCCATCCTGAGAGGAAGGCAGATTGTGGTAGTAGGAGATACCAGGCAAATGCCTCCGACTAGCTTTTTTGATAAGCTGAATACTGATACGGAAGATGAAGACAACGTAACAGCCGATATGCAAAGTATCTTAGGCATGTGCGATGCACAGGGAGCTCCACAACGGATGTTGCGTTGGCATTATAGAAGCCGACATGAATCCCTGATTAGTCTTTCTAACCAGGAATTTTATGAAGATAAGTTAGTAATTTTCCCAAGCCCGGGATCAAAAAATAGGATGGGGCTTGTATTTAATCATTTGCCGGATACATATTATGATAAGGGTAAAACCCGTACCAATCCAAGAGAAGCGGAGGAAGTAGCAAATGCTGTTATTCAACACGCTTTGACTAATCACAAGTTAAGTCTGGGAGTAGTTGCCTTCAGTACAGCGCAAATGCAGGCAATTCAAAACGCTATAGAAATAAGAAGAAGAAAAAATCCTGAGGTTGAAAATTATTTTAGGGAGCATGCAGACGAACCTTTTTTTGTGAAAAATCTGGAAAATGTACAGGGAGATGAAAGAGATGTTATTTTTATAAGCTTAGGCTACGGGAGAACTGAAGACGGGAAAGTACCGATGAGCTTTGGGCCACTTAATAATGAAGGAGGGGAACGTAGACTCAATGTGCTGATTACAAGAGCGAAAATTCGCTGTGAGGTTTTTACTAATATTACAGCGGCAGATATGATTATAGGTCCTAATGCAAAATTTGGAATCCGTGCTTTGAAAAGTTTTCTTTATTTTGCCCAGTATGGAAAATTTGAAAGTAATAAGAACGAGTTGCCTTACCAGCCCCAGCCGTTTGAGAGCATAGTGGCGGAAACACTTAAAAAAGAGGGATATATTGTACGAGAAAAAGTAGGTTCTGCAGGGTTCTATATTGATTTGGCAATTGCAGATCCTGATCATCCGGGAAGATACCTATTAGGTATAAACTGTGACGGCAGATCCTATCAAAATGCTCAATCAGTAAGAGACCGGGATCGATTAAGAAATTCAGTCCTTGAAGGTATGGGCTGGAATCTAATTCATGTATGGAGTTTGGATTGGTTCCGTAACCCAGCCGGAGAGCTTAGGCTGATTGCTGAAGCTGTAAACAGAGCAAAAACACAGGCTGAACACAATGATAGTTTGGAGGAAGAACTTATGGAGGAACTCCGAAACTTAGTCCGTGAGGAGTCTACTGCAGCAGAAAAACATATGTATCCAGAATATGAGCAGGCTGTATTATCTTCAGAAATTGCAGACCGTGAGCTCCATTTACATACTGTGGGAAAGCTTGGTGAGTGGATTTGTAATGTTGTGAAAACTGAAAGTCCTGTTCATTTTGAAGAAGTTGCCAGAAGAATGGCTGAGGCCAATGGTATCTCTAAAGTGGGGAGCCGCATTCGTACATCTTTAATAAATGCGGTTGATTATGCAGCTAATAATAATCTATTAATAAAAAAAGGAGATTTTTTATATGATCCTGAAAAAAAACTGGAGATTAGAAATAGGACGGTTCTTCCATCTACTTCCAGAAAAATATCATATATTTCTATCGAAGAAATTGATTTGGGCATACAGAAAGTTATTTCCGACTCTATTGCAATACAGCCAAAAGAATTAGTACCTTTAGTATCTAAATTATTTGGTTTTTCACGTGTGACGGAGGATATAAAAAAAGGCGTTTTTGAAGCGGTAGAATATAGCTTGCAACAGAAGCATATATACAAAGATGGGCAGTTTTTAAAAAGCAATGCTAATAAGTCTTGAAGTCACAAAATTCTGAAATGAATCCGCATTTTACTTGTTAAAGAAAAAATAATAGAACTTAAATTTGTAAAATAATTAAGTGGTACACTTAGAAATATAGTTGTCACGAGAATGAATATCTTCGAAGAAAGTTATACGATTAGCAGTAACATTAATAATAAAAAAATAGTCTCAAAAAAACGATGATAACAAATTGACCAACCTATAAATTTTTGTGAAAACCTAAATTATACGTAAATAGTAATTTATATTACGACAGTTTTATAGTACAGATAACAGCAATTTATATAAGCCCTCAACACTTAGAAAGTGTTGAGGGCTTTTCTATTGATGATAGGAATAACCCGTGTAGTGATTTTACTACATGAACTTCCGTTTTCCACTACAAAGAAACTTTTATCGCTGCTGTAGATTTGCAGTATACAAAAGAACAATTAAGTAAAAATAAAAAATTACCATCATGAAAAAACTAATCGTAATATCAACTTTAACTATTGGAGCAATCCTATTAGGAACCAACAATGTTCAAGCTCAAAATACAACGGCAACCACAACGGCAACCATTACCCTGAACGATGTCATCTCTATTGATGCGGGAAGTACTGCCATTGGTAATACAGTTGACTTTAACTATGTTACTGCAGCAGATTATAACTCTGATCAAACAATTACTAAAGCCAACTCTTTAAAAGTTACTTCAACGAAGAATTTTAATGTTAAAGTAAAAGCAGGAGGTGCTAATTTTATGAATGGAACCAACTTGATCCCCGTAAATGTTTTGACTATCAAAGCCGCTACAGCTGCCGGAACCATGGGGGGAACAAAAAGCGCTGTAGTTTTATCTGCAACGGATCAAACCTTAGTATCAAATGCTCCGCTTGGAAGTGCTCTGACACTGAACTTGGACTACACCATTCCAGCGGCGAAATCATCATCTTCTGATATCTTAGGTAAACCAGCCGGAACTTATACGCAAACAGTAACTTATACTGCAACAGCTTTATAAATTAATTTTTCATATTAATATTTTGTGATTTGGTGTTTCGAAGGCTTCCTACGGGAGGCCTTTGATTTTGTATGTATTGACCCTGGTATAAAGAAATTTCATATAGTCTTTATCAGAATGTTCTAAAACCTTAATTTCTCATGTTTCTTCATTATAGTTTTTACAATTTTTTTTTCTCTTTCAAGAATCTCAGCATCACTAAGATCGGGATTTCTAGTAATACTTGGTTTAATAGACGTTAGGTAAACCACAGAACAGTATCAAATTAAATGGTGATGATTTCTGAGTTCAAAAAAGCAGTATATTTGAAGCAATCACCAGCCTAAATATTTATAAATGAACCTTACTAAAATAGTGCCATTCATTGTATTGAGTATTCCTTGTTTTTCACAAACGGATTCTGAAAAATATATTATAGATGATGGTATAATGGTTGAAAAACCTGATGGTATCAGAACGTATAATGAAGTTTATAACAGCAATAATATCATATACACGATTGGGAAAAAATTTACTTACTCCTATTTCTATCAGAATATAAAGGGAGAGAAATTTCTGATAAAAAAAGGGAAGGAAATTGTACAGCCCGAAGGTTATAGTATTGCTGATTGGGAATTTGTGGAAATCGATAAACAAGATTTGGAAACTATAAATCATTTAATTCTAAGACCTCAGCCAGGAAATCCGTTTGAAAGAATTAATCCTGATTATAATCAAACAGCCATAGGGTACGAATATGTGATGGCTAATAGTAAATTTCTGAGCATAGAAGAGACCGGTGCAATTGAGAACGAAATGAACGTCTGGATACATCCGCCAAGAAATGATTTTTTTAAAATTTTAGAAATTAACCCTTTTCCTTACATCAAAGCACCCTATCAGATAGGAACAAAATGGAACTGGAGTCTGGAAATTGGAGATCATTGGTCAGAAAAGAGATGGCTTGAATGGAAAGGAAGTATTGAAAATCAATACTCTTATGAAATAATAGATAAGAAAAATGAGGTAACAAAGTTGGGGAATTTAGAATGCTATATTGTTCATGCAACAGCAAATAGCAGGATTGGTAAAACTGAGCTTATTTCTTATTTCAATCCTAAATATGGTTTTGTAAAACTTGAATATACCAATATTGACCACACAAAAACCGTTCTTGAATTAGAGAAAGTAGACTAAAACATATCACAAAATTCTTATTCCAAATGAAATTACCACTATTTTTATCAATGCTATTTTTAATATTTTCTTGCAAAGAAAAACCAGAATTAGAAATGGACATTAAAACTGTGAATATAAATTTAAATCGAAATAATAATCAATACTTAAAAGAATACCATCCTGAAAAAACCGGTCAAGAAGTCGAACTTCAATTTATAAAAAATAAAAATAATAATAAATTATATGGAATTATGAGTTGCTCATACAATAGCAACTTCATACTTGACAACAATGATTTTTCGTTTGAAACTTTTAGATGTGATTCTAACTTTCCTGTGTATATAGAGTTTGAAAAAAATACTTCTAAAAAATATAAATTACTGGTGACAAAAAATCCTGATTCAAAAAGGAAATATTTCAAAATTGGATTCAAAAAAATTATTTTTCCCAATAAATATTATTCTTTTGGATCTTACTGGGAAAAAGTCAAGAACAGTAAATATGAAATTCTATGGAGCGAACCAATAAAATTTGAAAATTAAGTAATTATGCAGATAATAATATGTTGGCAAAATGAGGGTTAAATACAAAATTGAACTATTTGAAACATTTACACGCCGTTACTTTTCATATTGTTTTTTATTTAAAAACTGGAAAAATATTCTTTATTTCTTCTTTTGTAAGTCTTTAAAAAATAATTATCATACCCATTTCTTCTATTTATAATGAGACTTATTCTCAAAGAGATTCATTCCGTTGATTTTATCGTTAGTAGTATTATAGATCAGCTCCACTGAAAAATTTGCAACTTCATACAAAACATATCTTAGTTGTGAAACTGTTCTTTCACTGATGAGGTGTCCATAGGTAAGTACAAAATCATATTGTGTCTGGCGGTTGGTTAAGTTTTGAAAATCGTAATAAGAGATGATCATAGGTATAGTAAATAGTATAGAGTAGACTGTTTTAATTTAATGGTTCTTTGAAAACTTTTCATCGAGTATCTGGATATCTTTTCGGATCTCAAGGAGCATTTCTTTTACATTAGAGTTTTCAAGATGCTCAGGTTCAAAATCCTCCGGAAATATTCCTGAAGCATACTGCCAGATTTCTACGACCTCTCCTAAAGGGATATCATAAGGTTTATAGAATGAATTGTCAGCTGCCACAGTTATTGATTTTCCATTGGAAGCAGTAAATCTTTTATAAGAAATACCATCATTCAGAGTGACGATAACATAACTTTTGCCCGGTTTCAGATCTTCGATGTTCTCTATATATTTTCCGATAATATAAGACCCGTCTTTAAAGGGAGGCATAGAATCGCCTTGCGCCGGGAATGCCCTGTACTTTCCGTTAGTCAGAAAGGGTAATGAAATTCTCTGCAGACTTTCGATGTACTCGGGGTCACTATATCCTGATAAATATCCCATGGAAGCTTTTTGGGGAATAATTTCAATACTGTTGTTACCCAGCTGGTCAACAACAACCGGTAAAACAATTCTATTATCCGGAAGCCTCAATACATCTTCTAAAGGATATTTCCGGATATCTACTGTAAGGAGCAGGTCAATACTCAGATTGAAATACTTTGAAATTCTGATCAGTAGTTCGTAAGGAGCCTCCGAACGCCCATCTTCGTATTTTGAATACCGGACCCTGCTCATTAAAATTTTATCCGCAAGCTCCTGCTGGGATAATTTTTTCTGAGTTCTTAAAAACCTGATGTTATCTGAAAAAATTGACATTGATACAAATTGTATCTGCAAATATACGAAAAAAGATACATTTAGTATCTAATTTTGTAACGTGAATAGAGCGATTGTACATATGGATCTGGATACCTTCTTTGTATCCTGTGAGAGACGTAATAACTCTCAACTTAATGGGATTCCCCTCATTATAGGGGGAGGTGACCGTGGAGTGGTAGCGTCATGTTCTTATGAAGCCCGAAAATTCGGAGTTCGTTCTGCCATGCCCATCCGAATGGCACTCCGTTTATGTCCGGACGCAAAAGTAATTCGGGGAGATCATGAACTGTATTCCAATCTATCACATACGGTGACTGAAATTATTCAGGAAAGAGTTCCGGTGATGGAAAAAGCAAGTATCGATGAGTTTTATCTGGATCTTTCAGGAATGGATCAGTTTTTCGGCTGTTATCAGTGGACCCGGGAAATTGCCGCAGTCGTTACCAAAGAAACAGGACTTCCCATAAGCTTTGCTTTATCTGCGAATAAAACTGTTTCAAAAATAGGAACAGGAGAAGCAAAGCCGGTTGGCAGGCTGGAAATTAAAGACTTGGAGATCAAACCTTTTTTAAATCCGCTATCCATTAAAAAGATTCCGATGGTGGGAGACAAAACTTTTCAGTTATTATCAAGAATTGGAATCCGTACCATTCATACTTTATCTGAAATGCCCATGTTGGTATTGCAGCAGATGATTGGCGTGAACGGAAAAGAACTTTGGAAAAAAGCGAATGGCATTGATGAAAATCCTGTAGTTCCTTATTCGGAAAGAAAATCCATTTCTACAGAAAGGACTTTCACCAATGATACCATGGATATTGTAGAGCTGAAAAGACTGATATCAGGAATGGCTGAACAGCTAGCATATCAGCTGAGACAGGAAAAATGGCTGACTTCAACAGTGGTTGTGAAAATCCGGTATGCCAATTTTGATACGGAAACCAAACAATGCAAAGTTTCTTATACTTCTGCAGATCATACTTTGTCAAGAGTGGCTTTGGAATTATTCAATAAAGTGTATACCAGAAGAATGCGGCTTCGCTTGGTAGGACTGCGTTTTACAGGGCTCGTTCACGGAAACCATCAAATGAACCTGTTTGAAGATACTGAAGAGCAGATGAACTTATACCAGACCATGGACTATCTGAAGAACCGCTATGGAATGGGAGCTGTAGGAAGAGCTTCAGGTTTTGATTTTGAAAAATAGAACTTTTAAATTGTTGAGCAATGTTTTTGAATTGTCATTCTTTTCACAGCCTTCGCTATGGAACCTTATCCATAGAAGAACTCGTGAACCAAGCTTATGAATCAGGGAGTACAGAGCTGGTTCTGACGGATATCAATACCATTACCGGGATCTATGATTTTAAGAGAGAATGTGAGCGTGTTGGCATTAAACCAATTGCAGGAATGGAGGTCCGTAAGGAAGGGAAGCTTCTGTATATTGCCGTAGCAAAGGAGTTTTCAGCAATAGGAGAAGTCAATACGATTATTACTCAGCATAACTGTGATGCTATGGAGCTCTCAGAAACAGCGCCGGAATTTGAAAATGTCCTTGTAGTCTATCCTATGAGTAATATTCCCAAGGAATTAAAAGAAAATGAATGGGTAGGAGTCAGAATAGAAGAACTTAATTTCTTGATAAGACCCGAATACCAAAAACTCATTTCCAGAATGGTAGTCTTGCATCCTGTAACGTTCAGGACCGATGAAGAATATAAACTGCATAAAATTTTAAGGGCCATTGATCATAATACTTTATTATCAAAACTCACTAAAAGGGATATGTGCAGGAAGTCAGAATATTTTATTACCGGACAGGCAATTGTAAGAGCATTTGAAAGATATCCTGAGATCATTAAAAGAACAAAAAAATTGCTGGAACAATGCAGTTTTGAATTTGATTTTAAAAAAGTGAGGAATAAGCAGTTTTACACGAAGTCAAAAGCAGATGATGTAAAGTTGCTTCGGAGGCTGGCGTATTCAGGACTGGAGAAGCGGTATGGAAAGGATCATGAAGTAGCTGGAAAAAGAGTAGAAAAAGAGCTGAAGGTAATTGATGAGCTCAATTTCTGTTCTTATTTTTTAATAACCTGGGATATTATCCGTTATAGCAACAGTATGGGGTTTATGCATGTGGGACGGGGGAGTGGTGCCAATTCTATCGTGAGCTACTGTTTGGGAATAACGGACATCTGCCCGTTGGAATTGGATCTGTATTTTGAACGTTTCTTAAATCTTAACCGCAAATCCCCGCCTGATTTTGATATCGACTGGAGCTGGCAGAACAGGGATGCGATATTGGAATACATTTTTGACCGGTATGGAAAAGATCATGTGGCTTTTTGCGGAACCAATGTGGAGTTTAAATACAGATCTATTTTCAGAGAGGTGGGAAAAGTATTCGGGCTTCCTAAAGAAGAATTGGATGATCTGGCGGCAAAACCTACGGAAAATCATGACCGCAACACAGTGGTTCAGATGATACAAAAATATGGCAAGCTGCTCGAAAAATTTCCCAACCAGAGAAGCATGCATTCCTGCGGGATTCTGATTTCTGAAGAACCCATTACCTGTTATACTGCCCTTGAAATGCCTCCCAAAGGGTTTCCGATTGTTCAGTTTGATATGAATGTAGCGGAAGATATCGGGCTTGAAAAATTTGATATTCTTTCCCAGAGAGGGCTTGGCACCATTAATGATACGGTAGCTCTTATTAAGAAAACAAGAGGAATCACCGTGGATATCCGGGATACAACACTGTCAAAAGATGAAGAAAAGACCAATGAGTATCTGGCGGTAGGAAAAACTATTGGCTGCTTTTATATAGAATCTCCTGCCATGCGTGGTCTTTTAAGAAGACTAAAATGTGATAATTACAGAACGCTTGTTGCTGCTTCCTCCATTATCCGCCCGGGAGTGGCACAGAGCGGAATGATGCGCGAATATATTTTCAGGCATAACCATCCGCATCAGTTTGAATATTTTCATTCGGTATTTGAAGAACACCTGAAAGAAACCTACGGCATTATGGTCTATCAGGAAGATGTGATCAAAATTGCCCAGTACTTTGGCGGATTATCTCTGGCAGATGGTGATATCTTGCGAAGAGCCATGAGCGGAAAAGGAAGATCTATTAAAAAGCTTCAGGAAGTAAAAGCCAATTTCTTTGCTTCCTGTAAAGAGAAAGGACATTCAGAAATGCTCACCGCTGAGGCATACCGGCAGATTGAATCTTTTGCCGGGTATTCTTTCTGTAAGGCCCATTCGGCATCCTATGCGGTGGAGAGCTATCAAAGTTTGTATTTAAAGGTATATTACCCATTGGAATTTATGGTGTCGGTCATCAATAATCAGGGAGGATTTTACCGGACTGAAGTCTATATTCATGAAGCAAAAATGTCAGGAGGAAATATCCAGGTTCCCTGCATTAATACCAGTGAGTATCAAACAATACTGAAAGGAAAAGAGATCTACCTGGGTTTAATGCTTTTGGAAGGCCTGGAAACAAGAATCGCTCACGGTATTGTTGAAGAGCGGGAAATCAATGGATTATATACCTCATTGGAGAACTTTATAAGGCGTGTTCCCATAGGTATTGAAACCGTACAGATCCTGATTTTTACCGGAGCATTACGGTTTACGGGTAAGCCTAAAAATGAGCTGCTGGTAGAAGCAAGAATGCTTCTGGTTAACTTTAGGCCTGAAAACAGAGGACTTATGCTGATTGAAGAACCGGTTCAGGAATTTAAACTGCCTGAATTAAAACGGGAACACTTTGAGGATGCCTTTGATGAAATTGAACTCATTGGGTTTCCGGTATCATGCAGCCCTTTTGATCTGCTGCAGACCCGATACAGAGGTTCTGTTTTGGTGAAAGATTTATTGAAATTTCATAAGCGGCAGGTTAAAATGCTGGCTTACCTGATTTCAAGAAAGCATGTGCCTACCAAGAAAGGGACCATGTATTTTGGGACCTGGATTGATGTAAACGGAGATTATTTTGATACGGCCCATTTTCCTGACAGCCTAAAGCAATATGATTTTCAGGGAGGCGGGTGCTATTTGCTCTTGGGAACAGTGGAAGTTGATTTTCATTTTCCTACCGTTACCATTCATAAAATGGCAAAGATGCCTATGATTCCTGATCCCCGTTATGCCTATGATAAAGAAAAACAATATGATATCCACAGGCAGATTAAGGAAGATGTGAGTATGACCCATAGAAAACCTTATCCGCAGGCGCATGAGATTGGGCTGCCAAGACATAAAATACAGTAATGGAATATAGGGCGCATTTTCTAAGTGAGGAAGAAGCCGATCGGTTAAAAGATACACTGCTCAGTATAAACCTTTATTAAGTTGGCATCTCTATCTTTAAACGACTTAAATTGTACTCATTTTCCAATATCTGCTGACAAATTACCGAATTAATTTGTTAATATTATAAAATGATTTACTTTTAGTATTTTATTATAAAAATACTATTTAATGCCAAAAAAAATTATAAGAAATCTTCAAATTGGAGTAGTGATTTCTTTGATACTTCTGATTGCTAGTTCCATAGCATCTTATATAAGCATACATAAGCAGATGGAAAATAGAAAAGACTTATTAAAAAATAAGGAATCTATAAGCTTAGTAAAAGATATCTTACATACTCTCTTGGATGCTGAAACGGGAAATCGGGGATATCAGCTTACCGGAAGAGAAAATTTTCTTGAGCCTTTCAATAAAAGTAGGAGTGAATATCCGTTGCTTGTTTCTAACAAAGATAAACTTAATCTTAGAGATAAAAATCAGATTAATGTCCTAAATGAATTGCTGCATACTTCAGAAATGCTGATGAAAGAATATGTATTGCTTATTGATAATCGTAAAAAAGGAATATTAATGAGTACGGAAGAACTGGAACAAAACAAGGAGGATATGGACAGATGCCGTATGCTCGTTCAGAAATTTGTAAAACAGGAGGAAGTTCAGCTTGCCATAAAAAATGAAAATCTGAACAAGTCTTCCGAATTGACGGTTATGTTCATCGTCTTTTCTGCCATCGCAGCCATTGGTGTTACAATTTTTGTTTATGTACAACTCAAATCTGACCTTATCCGACGTGGAAAGCTGGAAAAAGATCTGTTTAATACTAAGGAAATGCTTGAGGAAACAAGTTTAGTAGCCCAGGTGGGAGGTTGGGAAGCCAATATGAAGACCGGAAAGTTATTTTGGTCTCAAAGTACAAAAGAAATTCACAAAATAAAAGATGATCTCCAGCCTACTTTCGAAAGTGCCCTTGAATTTTACAAAGGAAAAAGCAGAGAGAGAATACAATACCTTTTTAACAGGGCAATACAACAAGGAATTACTTTTGATGAGGAGTTTCAGCTTTTGCGTAATGACGGTGTTACGATCTGGGTAAGAGTAAAAGGTATTCCCGAATTTGAAGGTGATATCTGCAAAAGGGTTTTCGGAATCATTCAGGACATTGATGCCTTCAAAAAGATGTTTCTGGAAGTTACCCGGAAGGAGGCTATAATGAAGTCTTTTGCAACGGATGTTCCTGTTCCTTTGGCCATGTTTGATAAAGATCTTAACTATATTGCCGTAAGCAACAGCTGGAGAGAAGAATTTAATATGAATAATATAGATCTTATCGGTAATAATCTTTTCACTATATCATCTAATCTTCCTGAAGAAAGTAAAGAGATTTATAACAATGCGCTGTTGGGAAAAACGTATATCAATGGTGACTATACGCTAAAGATAGACGGAAAAGAACAAATTCAGCATTATGACCTTAAAGTAGGACCTTGGTATCTTACAAATGATGAGGTAGGAGGGGTAATTATTTCCATACAGAATATTACAAATGCTGTAAAGATAAATGAAGAACTCAAAAATGCCAAGGAAACAGCAGATATAGCCAGTAAAGCAAAATCCGAATTTCTTGCCAATATGAGCCATGAGATCAGAACTCCTTTAAACGGAGTTATTGGTTTCTCAGACCTTCTCCTCACCACGCCGCTGAATGAAACACAGATGCAATATCTGAATTATATCAATGAGTCAGGAGAGAACCTGCTGAGCATCATCAATGACATATTGGATTTTTCTAAAATAGAATCCGGAAAAATGGAGCTTTTGATTGAAAAATGTGATGTATACGATATGTTGAGCCAGGTTATAAATGTTATTATTTATCAATCACAGAAAAAAAATATCGAACTTCTTCTCAATATTGAACCGGGTCTTCCAAAAATACTTTTTATGGATGAAGCAAGGTTAAAACAGATCTTGATCAATCTTCTGGGCAATGCTGTGAAATTTACAGAAAAGGGAGAAATCGAGTTAAAAGTAGAAAAATTACGCATGGATGATAGTACTATCGCTTTGCGTTTCTCGGTTAGAGATACGGGGATCGGCATTCCTGTTGAGAAACAGAAATACATTTTTGATGCCTTTACTCAGGAAAACAGTTCTATCAGTAAACAATATGGTGGCACAGGTCTAGGGCTTACTATTTCGAACAATATCCTGGGATATATGGGAAGCCATTTGTCGCTGAGCAGCGCAAAGGAAAAAGGTTCTGTATTTTTCTTTGACATTGAGATTCCTTACGAGATCTCTCAATTGAGTGACGAGGTTGAAACAACTATTAAAACAGCCCTGGTGGTTGATGATAATGAAACCAACAGAATCATTCTTGAACACATGCTTAACTATAAGAACATTAAATCTACCTTGGCTTCTAATGGAATGGAAGCATTAGATATCTTGTTGAAAGGTGAGCGTTTCGATGTGATCCTGATGGATTATCATATGCCTGTTATGTCCGGATTGGAAACAATAGATAAAATAACAGGGCTGTTCAGCCAGCGAAAAGAGACTTCTCCGTTTATAGTACTTTCCTCTTCTTCTGAAGAACTTGGCATACTTAATTCAGTTAGAAAAATAGAAAATGCACATTTACTATTGAAGCCTATCAAATCACATGAATTATACAAAACCTTAAAAAAAGTAGATCAAAGTTATGCAGTAGAAATTAGTAAGGATCAGACTGAAAAAGTTTCGCATTTATTTGCCCCGGAACTAGAAGTGCTTTTGGTTGATGATAATGCTGTGAATATGGTCCTGAATAATAAAATGATGAAGTCTCTTGCTCCCAGTATAGATCTGACGGAAGCAGTCAATGGGCTGCAGGCTTTGGAGGAATGCAAGAAAAAACAGTTTTCCCTTATCCTGATGGATGTACAGATGCCGATAATGAGCGGTATTGAGGCAACACAAAATATTAGAATGCTGCCGGGATATGAACATATACCTATCATAGGTGTTACAGCCGGAAATGTGCTGGGTGAAAAAGAAAAGTGCCTTGAAGCCGGAATGAGTGATTTCCTTCCCAAACCTGTAAGAAAGGCAGATCTTATTGAAGTACTCAAAAAATATATTAGTGTTTAGAACTTATAAAAAATGGTGCTGGTTTCTTCTGTTAACGGAAAATCAATTGAAATCAAATCCATTTCATGAGTGTCGTTTATATCCATAATTTCCCATTCATTATGAGTACCATTGAACCCATTCTATGTAAAAAACCTATTAATTTTTTATAGTGATCTTCTGTGTTCATAACGTTTCATATGTTGAGTAAAAAATTGTAGATCAATAAGAACAATTTTAATGCTTTTGAAGATGATAAAAAGTTTTAGGCACGGAAAATGATTGACCATGCAAAATTGATTGTAATGAAAAAGATGACGAAAGTACTGGGGTTAGGATTGTTTATGCTGGGGTTCTCCTTTATAAAAGCGCAAACTCCTCAGAATTATATTTATACATCCTCAGGAGATCTTAAAACAATAGAAAAGATGATCACGCGGGAAGATATTGGCGGGGTGCAGATTGTTTATAACTGGAGAGCGTTGGAAACGTCAAAAGATGTATATGACTTCACTGTGATTGAGAAAGATCTGAATTACCTGACTTCCCTGCACAAAAAATTATTTATTCAGCTTCAGGACAGGTTTTTTGAGCCACAGGCAAGATACATTCCAGATTATGTATTAAACGGAAAAGAATATACGGGTGGATTGGTTCCTCAATATGACAATCCGGGAGAGAATAAACCTGTAGGAAGCGGATGGGTTACCCAGCAATGGAATTCTGCCGTCCGCGAACGGTTCCAAAAACTTATAGGAGCGCTGGCCAAGAAGTTTGACGGAAAGATTCAAGGGATTAACCTTCCGGAGACCTCTATCGATATCGATATGAAAAAAGACAAAACAGGTTTTAGCTGTGACCGATATTTTCAGGCCGAACTGGAAAATCTGAAGTTTGCGAGAGACGCTTTTCATCAATCCAATGTATTGCAGTATGTGAATTTCTTTCCCTGTGAGTGGGACAATGATCATCAATACATGTCCAGGTTGTTTGATTTTGCTTATAAAAATAATATCGGATTGGGAGGGCCGGATATTGTCCCGGATAAAAAAGGACAGATGAAAAACTCCTATCCTTTTTTTAATCAGTACAAAGGAAAGCTTTCTCTTGTGGCCATGGCGGTTCAGGAGCCAACATTAACTTATACAAACCCGAAAACGAAAAAACCTTTCACCAAAGAAGAGTTTGTAGCCTACGCCGAAAACTTTCTGGGTGTAAAAATTATCTTCTGGAGCGTGGAATCTCCCTGGTTGAAAGGTTTCTAATTTTACTGGAAATGAGTTTTTTCACACTCTCATACTCTCAAACCCATACTACACCCTCAAACTTCCCCGAAAGCCTCTTGCTGCATAATAAGAATCTGCGCCATTGTGATAGGTGAATACCGTATTGTATCGCCTGTCGCAGAAAAGTGCACCTCCAAGTTCCCGGATCGGGGCTGGGGTCTGTATCCAGCTTGAGGTTTTTTGGTCAAATTTTCCAAGTTCCTGTAGTTGGCGGTATTGTTCCTCGGTCAGGAGTTCAATACCCATTTCTTTAGCGTTGTCGATGACGTTGCTTTCAGGTTTGTTGGCTTTTCGGGCATTCCATGCCTGGTAGTCATAGCATAGGCTTCGGCGTTTGGGGCTTTCCGGAGAACAGTCAACGAAGAAGTATTCATCTGTTTGGATATTGTAATTTACTACGTCGGGTTCGCCTTCTGTGGTTTCCATTTCGTACAGAGACCCTATTTTTTCGGGATGAGCTTCCAGTTTTGGTTGGATTTTTTCCCACTTAAGGTCTTTATGACGGTTCATATTTTTTTCAAAACGGGCTTTTAGTGTTTTTAAAAGTTCGTTGATTTGTTCCTGGGTTAGTTTCTTTTTCATATCATTTTTTTTACAGCTTGCTGTGTTGCATTGTTGGAAATTGCAAAGACGCAAGTTTTGCTGATGAGGTTTTATATAAGGCACAAAGATTTTATCTTAGATAAAATGTATTTAATTTTTACTCTTAAAACTATTAATCAATAACAGTGATTTTTCTGTCTGCAGGTCTGAAATACCAGGAAATAAGAACCAATACGAATAATAATACGGCCGGGAAAGTTCTTCCTGCAGTGTCACTGACGATAAGGTGCGAAATGACTGCTCCGGACATGACGAAGAAAAATCCTGCATACGCCCATTCTTTTAACAGTAAACGCTTTGGAATCAATATAGCAATTACCCCCAGTATTTTCCATACGCCGATGATCGTCATCAGGTAAGAAGGGTAGCCGAGGTTGGCAAAATTAGCCAGTTCATCTTTATTTTTTATCAGTTGGACAATGGCGGTAGAAACCATTCCCAATGCCATCCAAAGGGTGAATATCCAATAGATGATCTTTGTTCTTTTTGTTGATAGATTTGGGGTGTTCATGATCTTTTTTTTAGGTTAATCATTTAATCCTTTTCCTTCAAAAATTTGTGGAATGCACTTTTCAATGCGGGCTTCGCGGGTTTTGGACTGCTTGGCAGAGGAGAAGTAGAGTAGGTAAGCCCTTTGTCTTCCCGGAGTTAATGCTTCAAAAGCTTCTTGTAATGCCGGATCGTGATCCAGTTTTTCCTGAAACTCTTCAGCCATTTCAAACTCTCTGGTTTTTTTCATTTCAACTTTGGCGCCTGATTCTTCAATTTCAACCGCTTCAAACATATACTGGCGAAGAATATCCTCCAAATCATTGATCTGCGCTGCATCAGTAAAACGCACCTGTCTTGCTGCCTGTACATTTTCACTTTGCTGGATCAAAATCTGGTCCGGATCTTTCATCAAAGCCCCTTTAAAGAAAAGGAGTGCACAGTATTCCTTAAAACCGTGAATCAGAAAAATATTCTTGCCTTCGTAGGTATAGCACGGGCAGCCCCATTTCAGATCTTCTACCAATTCGGTACTTAGAGCAATGGTTCTTAATTTTTCAAATTCTTCTTTCCATTGGGTGGCTTTATTGAAGAAAAAATCAACTTTTGTATTCATGGGTTTTGAGTTTGAGGGTTTTCCGGGGTTGGAGAATGTTAGAGTGAGAGCGTAGGAGGGGTTAATGTTTGATGTTGTTATCTCTTTACTGATACATTATGATGCAAAATACACTATTGACATCATCATCTTTCATCTCTTCGTCTATTATCTATTGGTTTCTAAATAGGTCTTGCAATCGATTATGCGCCCTATTAATACCCTGTGCAAACGGCATTTTCAGGTGCTGATCTCTGAAGTCTACAGATTTATAAATGGTCTGAATCGTGATTTTGCTCGTGTTATCCGTTAGTTTTTCAAATACTAAAAACTCGAACTGAGGGGGAAAAGGGGTGTTTTCCATCTGAAAAGTTCTTGTAATTTTCTCATTCTGAACAATATCATGAATGGTTCCATTGGCACTGAAAACTACATCACCTTGAGGGTTTAGAGTTTCGAAACGGTAACTTCCGTGCTGTTTGTTGTCAAATCTGGTCACTTTGGTTCCCATCCATTGTTCGAAAAGTTCAGCTTCTGTATACGCCTTGAAAAGTAATTCTACAGGAAGATCAAATTCTCTGGTGATAAAGATTTCCTGCTTTCCGTCTTCGGCGTGAATTTTTGTTTTGAGTTCCATATTTTGAGTTTGGTTTTGAGTTGGAGAGAATTGACACGATTGTACGTCTATTATCTATTCGTCTATCCTTTTTAATTTCTGATACGCTTTCATCACATCTTCCAGCTTATTGAATTTTTCGTCCCACATTTTGCGGAAGGGTTCTATAAAATCGGCTATTTCTTTCATTTTATTGGGATTGAGGTGATAGATAATTTCGCGGCCGTTTTGTTCGGATCTTAAGAGTTCGCACTCGGTAAGGATCTGGAGATGCTTGGAAACAGTAGGTCTCGCCGTATCAAAATTGGAGGCAATGGCTCCCGCCGTCATCGACTGTGCCGCCACCAACATCAATATAGATCGTCTGGTAGGATCTGCTATCGCCTGAAAAACATCTCTTCTTAAATTCATTGTGTAGTTATTTGACTACAAATATATGTGTAGTTATTCAGCTACGCAAATATTTTGCAATAAATTTTTTATTTTAATGAAAAAAGCTCAAAAATATAAAGGATATATTGTTGAGCTTTGAATTTTTAAATGAGAACAGGGAAGTATGCGTAAGGTCTTACTTCCAAATCTTCAACTAAAGGCGATTATTTCACCGAAAGAGAAATCGGCAGATTATGAAAAACTATTCTTGCCTGATGAAGCGGTGTGAAGCGTTTCCCACAGATTTGGATATTTCGTTTTTTTTTTGAAGCGTAGTAATCTATGATATTTGTCTGATGCGCAAGAAGCTATTGTCTTACAAAAACACCGATATATTTCCCGTTATATTCTACAACAAAAGTACTGATATTCATTCTGTTGCAAAAATCCTGATATGCTGAATTGTCTCCGATATCATCACTGATAAACACAGAGCCCGGTCTCAGTCTTTTATAGATTCTATGATAAGCCCACATTCTTCCATGGTAACTTTTGTCAGAATCATAGTGAAAAACATCAAAAGAGGAAACCTGTCTGAAAATTTTCGGCAAAGATTCTCTATCTGCAAAACGGAATAGCTTCCAATATTTTTTAAGATTTTCAGGAACAATATAGCCTACATGCTCATCACCATTCTGAGCAAGATAAGGCATATCCGAGCTATATAGCGTACCGTTTCTTTTCTGAAGAGAAAGCAATATGGCTAGTGAAGACCATCCATAAGCAACTCCTGTTTCAAGAACATTTTGTGCTTTAGTAAATTCGCAGGCGTAATAAATAAGCTCCAATGCACCAGGCCCACCCATTCTAATAGGGCATTCTTTCTCTTTTGCATGGGCTTTTTCCAGAATATCAGCATATTTGTTTTTGAAATCATCCGTATTCATAGAGAACAGTCTGGACACGGCCTCTTTCTGAGAAACAGCTATAGAAGCAGCCCAGTAATTTGCTTTTGCTTTTCCTTTAAACGGACTTTTTCTTCTTACCGTATTTTTAATGATTTTTCTGCCCAGTTCCGGATAAAGAGCAGGTCTTTTAAGATAGGCTACAAATGTTTTAAGAACTGTTGACATATCATTAATTATGTTAAAATTACATGGCAAAATTATTTTTTTTAAAACCATCTTGCATTGAGATAATATTAATTTTGTGAGTAAATCTGTTCAGAATTTTTTAATACTATAATCCCAAACTTAATCTGTTAAAAGTCTTATTTTATCGGCCCTGGGAACTGGTATGAAATGAAGCTCAGGATTTTTTTTAACGCAAAGTTTTATCTGTTAAGAGGTGCTTTATTCTAGGAGACAAAGGGGGTAAATGGGCTTGTGTGATGAAGCTATTTTTTAAACCCATTACGTTGGCTTACGGTTTAAAAGACTCGAAGATTCAAGCCAATTTGAATATCATTATTTCAAAATAAGTTTATTCTTTAAACCCAAAGCTTTATCGATTGAGATACTTTACTTTAGGGGATAATGAGTGAGCAGGTGGACTTGCCTGATGAAAGTTGTATAAAAAGGTTTCGGCGGCCGGAGGCCGCCGAAACTATATCGTTATAAAATACTGATGCAGAAGATAATAATCCTACGGAAAGGCATCTGTTTTTTCTCTTTCCTGTATAGGGTTGTTTTGACAGCTTAAAATCTGATGATCTCTGTCTTAAAGAGGGATTCTTGCCGCTTAAGACTGAAATAGTCTCTTTATATTCTGATAAGAATTTTTGTTTTTTTCCTTACAGAAATGCCTGTCCAGAAATATGTGGACTACGGTCATAAAGACGTTGATGTTTTTGCGCTTTTTCACTGGAATAGCTTTAGTTTTTTTATTAAAACACTAAAAGGTGTGTTGTTTAATGACTGCAAATGTATAAAATAATTGTATAAACAGAAAAATAAATTGCGTTAAATTATCCTTATCATTTTTAGCCATCAAGACACTGCATAGTTTCAAAAACGCGCTTACAGTAAACAAGATAAAAGCAGACCTTTTATTTTATTTTCTTCATAGGGAAAGCCTGTTTAGCCATTTTTCCGTTCATCATGCCGGAGATTTCAGCAAATAAAGAATCTTTGCTCCCTCTTTTATAGGTAATGGTCTGAGGAAAATCGTGCTGAAGGTTTTCAAATACAAGTACACCCGGATCTTTAATAGCTTTTGAAGCAAAATCTACGGGCTGCTCATGGTTATGGCTCTTTACAGAAACGATGTAGTGCAGTTTCTTATCTTTCTCTACCAACCGCACCGACTCAAAAAGGAGGGTATCTTTCTGCTTCAGGTAATAGCTTTTTCCCTGGAATTCAGTTTTACTTTTTCGGGTCCATGTTTCGTAAAGACTTCCTTTGGAGGTTTGGGTTTCCCAGGTACCGAGAAGCCATTCTATTTTTTTTGTTTCATTGTGTTGCTGAGTCCAGCTGCCTGCAAGGGATAGACCGATCACGGCAAGGATTAATTTTGTTTTCATTGTCCAATCATTTTATGCAGCAAAGTTCAAAATAAAGGATCTTGCAAAATTGTAAAAATGCGACATTAGAAATCTTTTCCATAGAACAGGAGAGACATTTGCAGCGTATCCCCATAAAACTCCTTAGGAGTAAATCCTGTAAACTCTTTGAAATCTTTGATAAAATGGGCCTGATCATAGTATTCAGATTCCAGGGCAAGCGCTGTAAGACTGGTATATTCCTTATTGAGAAGATGCTTCAGCGTCGTTTGAAGCCGGATGGTCTTTGAAAGCTGTTTCGGACTCAGTCCGATAGCAGAAGAAAATTTGCGTTCCAGTTGTCTTCGGTTGATGTTCGTCTGTCTGGATAGTTCGTTTACCGATATTTTCCCGCTGACGTTCAGAAGCAGATCTACAGTAGCCTGTACAATACCGTCAATGGTTTCAGCATTCAGTCTTTCCAGTAAAAATACTTCTACATGCTCTATTTTTTGCCTTACTGTAGGGGCCTGCAGGACTTTTTCTTCCAATGCTCTTCCGTGATTTCCGAAGAGTTTTTCTAACGGAACCGCCTGATCATCCATTTCTTTAATAGGAATGGTGGCAAAAGGAATAAAGCCGTCATGATGAAAACGGACAGAGAAAATACCGGTAACACCCGTTGGTTCTATTTTTAAAGGCTCGGTGAGTTGTCCGAAAACACAGCTTCTGGGCTGTAGAACGGCCTTTCCGTCGATATATTGGTTATAAAGATCACCATAATGAAAAATCATTTCCATACATCCGTCCGGCACGATGGTTTGTACCTGGGGATACACTTCCCGGGGGCTATCCAGTGTCCAGTAGCATTTTATAATAGAAGCCAGATCCGCGTGTGGCGGGAAGGTTTGATAATCCATTGTGTTCAGTATTCTGATCGTATAAAATTATTAAATAAAAAGTAAAATCACTTCAAGCAGACCCTTGAAATATGTATTGAGGAAAGCTGTATTCACGAAATTACCTTATCTTTGGGCATTCGATGTTTTCTAAACGCTAATCCATATTCAGAAGATGAAATTTTTACTCGACCTTTTATTTCGTGTCTTACAGCTTTTTACAGAACCCTATTTTTTAGTATTTCTTGCAATAGCGATCATTGCTCTGTTGAAAAGAAAAAATAAAAGTAAAAATCTGAGAATAGGAATTGGAGTAGCAGCCATTTTGATGATCATTTTTATAGGAAATGGTTTTCTGGGGAAGCTGATCTCAGGATATCTGCAAAAAAATTATCTCAATACTTCTGAGATAAAGAATACAGCTTCACAAAATCCCGTTATCGTTGTATTGGGTGGCGGAGTGATCAACATCCACAATAAGGAAACCCTGCATACCATGTCTTATTCAAGAATTGTGAAAGCGTATGAACTGTATCATGAATACAGGAAAAACAATCAATCCTGTAAAATCCTGATTTCCGGGAAAGGAAGAGGACATATAAGTGAAGCAGCACTATTCAGCGAGAATTTTAAAAAAATGGGAGTACCGGATACTGATATTATCAAGGAAGATAAAAGCATGAATACGTATGAAAATGCAAAATTCTCAAGCCCATTATTAAAAAAAATAGCACCCACCAATGTTTATCTGGTAACTTCCGGTTTCCATATGAAAAGATCGGTTGCTCTTTTTCAGACCTTTGGATTAAAACCTATTCCGCAGGCCTCAGATTTTATAGATACTGAAATAACGGTATTTCCCAACAGTTATAATGCCGCCTTTACTTTTGTGATGCTTAAAGAAGTATTGGGAATATGGCAGGTTCAGTTGTATAACGGATTGGGAGTGAATAAATAGGATTTGTATTTTATTCTAAACTTGCAATAAAAAAGACCGGACACTTAAGCTTAAGTGTCCGGTCTTCATTTAAATAAAATGGTTTAACCTTTATTATTTTGCATTCTTCAGCGAAATAAGTGTCTGCAAAACTACCGAAGCAATAATAAATGCCAATCCTATATAAAAAGAAAGATTAACTTCCTTACTTTCATCAAAAAATAAAAAGGCAATAATAATAGCATACACCGGCTCCAGATTGAAGGTTAAATTGACTGTAAAGGCCGGAATTTTCTTTAAAACTTCAGCAAATATCACATACAGACCTACAGTACAAAAAAGCGATAAGAGCCCCAAATAAGCCGTGTCTTTTAATCCAGGGACTATGCTATCTGCTTTGAAATAGAGGAGATATATGGGCAAAATTGCTCCGAGGCATATTGTGCCGGCCAACATCTGATAATAGTTGATAACAATGCTGTCAAAACGCTGGACCAGACGTTCATTATATATGGTGTAGAGTGCAGCAACAGCAGAAGAAAATACTCCGAGAATAATTCCCAGCTGGTAAGAGGCATCAAAGTGGAAGATCAGACTGATTCCTAACAGTGTCAAGGTACTGAGCCCCAATTCTGATACCCTGAATTTCTGCCGGTCAATAAGAGGCTTTAATAAAGCGGTAAAAAAGCTGGTAAGACAATAGCAGACCACCCCAATGGAGATATTGGAATATTTGATACTTGCATAGAACAGCACCCAATGTAAGGTAATAAGAAGACCTACCTGAGCAATTTTCAGCTTTTCTTTTCCTGAAGCGGTATTGGGAATCTTAAATATTTTCAGGATAAAAAACAGAATAATAAAAGAAAACAGAACTCTGTACCAGGTTAAAAGTCCCTCATTAAGGGATATCAATTTTCCGAATACCCCAGTAAATCCGGCAAGTATTACGGCCAGATGTAATAATAAATATGATTTTTTCATTAGATAATGAACTGTAAGATTTGATTAATATTTTTTGTTAGAATCAGAAGCACAGTACGTTAGGTCGTTAACCAGTTAACGACATCAGTACGCTTCAAATCAATTTGAAAATATTAAGGTGCCGGTGGAGGCAGACAGTTCGAGCGGTTCATAGGGATTTGTTGAATGTCAAATATAGAGAAAAATAGGGTAAAAATTACATAAAAAATACATTAAACTTGTGTCCGTCAGGATCTGCAAATACAAAGCCATAATAGTTTTCTCCAAAACTTTCAGGTTCTGAAACAATGGTTCCGCCTGCTTTTATTACCTCCTGAGCCCAGTCATTTACCTGATCTTTGCTTTCAGCAGAGAGAGTAAATATGATTTCGTTAGAACTTTGAGGATCTCCAAATGTCATACTTTTCAGGTTATTTTCTATGACAGTTTTTAAGAAAAAATGGACAATCAATTCATTTCCTGCCATAAAAAAACTTACCAGTTCGTTCGAGCTGTGCGGGTTATTAGGCTTGAACCCCAGCTCTGTATAAAATTTTTGTGTACGTTCAAGGTCGGCTACGGCCAGATTGGCCCAGATCATTTTAGGTTTCATACTATTTTATTTTTGGTAAGATAAAGGTATTCAGTTTTATCATCATAAAAGCTGTCATGTGACAAGATTTTGTATTTTTATGGTACAGATGAAAATTATGGAAAATATACTTCAGGAATTAGACTTCAATATAAAAAGAATAAGGCCTGATTTTTATAACAGTTTAAAGAATTCGCTGGGAGAGGTGTACATTCAAAATCTGGAAAAGCGTTATGAGAAGCGGATTCCTGAAGATTTAAAAGCATTATACCAATGGAAAAACGGGCAGGAGAGTAGTTCTTATGATGCTTTTGTGAATAATTCTATGTTTATGCCTTTGGAAGAAGCGCTTGATACGGCTGCGGAGCTGACCTCAATGATCGGGACCGATTTTGAGATGGAGAACTGGTGGAACTGCCATTGGATTCCGATCTTTCATAACGGTGGCGGAAGCTATATCTGCTATGATTTGGAAGGAACTTTTACAGGAAATAAAGGACAAATCCTGGAATTCTGGAATAGAGATACAGACAGAAATATCATTGCTTCCAGTCTTGAAAATTTTCTGAAACAGCTGAATAATTATTACAAAGAACAGTCTGCAGAGTCTATAGATGAATTTCTCACAATAAACGTAGAAAATGGCTTTCCTGTGAGGTTCCGTGCAGGGTAATTTAACATAATATAATTATAAAAAAATGATAAATCATACGATCATAATTGACGAATTTTATAAAGCCCATCAGGAACTTTATCATCAGGATCATCACAAGTTTTATAAGCATCTTCTGGAGCATTATTTTTCTGAGCATGATAAGGCATATGGGCAGCATTTTTACAGAAATTGGTTTTTCACACCGTTTAAAGAAAACTCAGAAGATTATGAAGAGCTGGACGGTCTTGTAGAAGAAAAAGATGTACAGGAAGTTGTGGATGGTTCAGCAATGGAATTTCTCTGTATTTTTTATTCCTACGGATATCCGGATCATTTTTTCGTATGTACGTCTGATCCTGATCCGTCTAATCCAACGGTATACAGCACAGATCATGAAGTTTATTTTCAGGAAATTGAGAACCGAGGAAAGCTCGAGGAATTCCTTGACAGGTTTATGACCGAAGAAGAGTTCTTAGAAACCGTTCAGGGATATTTGGGCGAAAAAATCAGAAAATAGGCGATTCTCAGACGGTAAGTCCTCTATTCCAATGCTATAATAAAAATCCTATAATTTATATTATGTTAAATTGTATATTTTTTTGGTTTCAAAGATTCACAGAACCTGTTAGATTTTAATATGTTACCCTTTTGATTATCGGATCAGATTTTTCAGGAAATCTCCCCTGTAAATGTTTTTAGAACTGGCGGATTAAGGAATTCTGAAGTCCTAAGCCCGCCAGTTTGTCAACTGCTGTTAGCAGATGTTTTTTTCTATTTATTTAATTTTTCTAATTCTGGCAATTCACGTTTATATTTTTCAACATCCCAGATTAAATTCCAATTTTTAACATAGTCAGAGATTGGGCCCAGGCCAACTTCAGTTCTTCTTTTATCTACATTGTCAGGATCAATTAAAGGTAAAACATATTGAGTGTTATTATTTTTATTGATTCCTATTTGACTTCCATATATTTGTTTTCTGCCTTCCCGAATTTCTATTCTGTCAATCAACAAAGCTAAAGAACCCGGACTTGCATTTCCTTTTGTTACCGCTTCTTTCATCATGGGTAAATATTTTTTCTGCGTTTCCAGATCTGAATGTTGAATCACAAGAAATAAGGCACTATTGGCTTGTGCGCCTACTTTGTCTTTGCCAACCCAACCTTTTTCATCTAATATCTTTTTTACTTTTAATAAGTTAACTGAGTCTTTCTGATTTGTTATTTTCCACAGGTCATTCATTTCTTTAGAATCCGGACCGAATTTTTTTTGAATGTCATTCATTTGCATTCTGTATTTTTGGTCTTCCTCAAGAATTGCCAATAATTCAGCCTGCAATGGTTTGTCATAATTTGCTTCTATTAATGCTAATTTTTTTTCTAACTTTTCAATTGTTTTTCCCCACTCTTTTTTGGAATGTAAATTTTCTAAATCAGTATCAGAACTTAAGTGCTTCAGATTGGTCCAACCTTTTTCTATAGATAAGTTCAACCATTTAAATGCTTTCGTCGTATTTCCTGCTAAGGAAGATGCACATGCACCGTTATATAAGTGACTTGGATTTTCGCTTTCAATTTTAAAAGCTTTATTATACAGATCTGTAGACATTTTATAGTCTTTTGTTCTATATAATTGATCTGCTTCACTTATTAATTTTGAATATTCCTGAGCATTAACCTTTGTAAATAGAAATAATAATAACAAAGTATAAATAGTGTTTCTCATTTTTTTTATATATTTAGTTGTTGAATTTCAGATGGTTATGTTTTATTTTAAAAATGTTTGCTGGCTTTCATATGATCGTTTTTTGAGATTTTGACCCCTTTAAAAGAATTATTTTAGCTTGCTCCTCTCCTCTTCCCAAAATCTGTCCATAATTGCCTTAGATTCTCCCGGGCTTTTCAGCATTTTGATCTCTCCATTTTCATCAACTCTATGGTGCCCTTTAAATGCATCCGGCATTGTATCGTATTGTCTGTTTACTTGTTCCAATGTCTCTTGAAAACAAGGATAACCAAATTTTTCGGCTAAATAGGGCAAAGCATTTCCTCCTTTTAAAAGTTCATATTCCTGAAAATTATATGGTGTTGTTTGCTGTCTTTTAGCCAATGATTGGTTAAATTTTTTTAGCAGTTGAGCGATTTCTTTCTCCTCAATAAAATTTGAAAGTCCGCGTAAAGCATATATTTTCATATCCAAATAACGTTCTTTCTTATAAGCAGCCATGAAAAAATCTTTCAATAATGGATAATTAAAGTCATACAGCAATTTCAATATTTTATTTCGGATATCTAATTGTTTTGCTGAATGATAAATAGCGGTCAGATGTTCAGCATTGTCATTGCTGATAGTACTTTTGTCTACATTAAATAGTGCATTACGAAATTCAGGCATTTTTTCATTACCTTTTTGATTCGTTAAAATATCCGGAAAGTTGTTCATCATGATATAACTTAATTACAAGCGTTTTGTGATATTATTTGTATCAAGTTGTGAATTCATTAATGATTCTCAACTGATTGCTATCATTTATTTGTCTGTATCAAATCCAAGCTGATTTCTAAACTCAAGAGTTAACTTGTAACTTTCTTCCATTGGAATTTCCTTTTTTGATACTTTACTGATGTCCTTACCCTCTTTCATCCATAGGTAAGGGAAAAAGCTAAATACCTGGTCACCTTTAAGTTTTGTTACATCTTTTTTCCAATTTGCCCATCTGTATTCTTTATAAAATTCATCAAGATTATTATTAAAGCAAAAAATCAGAAATTCAGTATAAGTAAGACCAAGAGGTTCATATTCCAAATTATCAGGTGCCAAATAATAAATTTTTCCTACATCGCTTCCAAGTGCACCGCCGTTAAGCATAAAAATACCTCCTATTGCATCGTCAGCAATTAAAAGATATGGCATTGGCTGTCCATAATCTTCAAATGTTTTTCCTCTATTCCATTCTGGCAATGATCTACTTAACTTATCACTGCCTGAGCCAAGAATTCTTATCCATCCATTATCAACCAAAAGTCCGCCTGTCATATATACAATTGAGCCCATTGGAGATCGGGTTGTAACTTGCGTTTTATATAAGGCATCCTTTGCTTTGTTTATATCTACGGGCAATATTTCCACTTTATTTTTAGAGGAGTCTATCCATTCTTTTACAAGAACCCAACCTGGGTCTTTATCGTTTATTAATTCGTCAATAGAACGCATTTTCTGTTGTCCATAAAGTGTTAATGAAAATAAGGATAATATAATAATTATAAAGCATCTTATCATGTTGTATAGTCTTCTAAAATTATAACGAATTGTATAGGGTTTTCTGTCATTATTTAATCTCAATTTTGTTGTAAGCTATCCATCGTTTGAGATTCCCAACCATTCGTTTTAAATGATCTTCATTCAGGAAAATATTGGTCCAATATTCAAATCTGTCACACTGAACACTTATGTAATAGTTCATAATAGCTAAACATGCATAAGGTAAAAACTTTTTTTCTTCAGGAGTAATTTTAGTTACAGTCTCATAGCCTCTTATGAAACTGTCTGCTTTTGCGTGATATTCCTCTTCGTTCAGATGAGTTACAAATAACTGGAATAGAAAATAAGAAATATCAAAACATAGATAACCGTTGCCACAGAAATCAAAGTCAAAAAATGTTACTTCTTTTTCATCGTTAATGTGCAGATTATCAAACCAAACGTCCAGATGAACTGTTCCGTATCTCATGTGCTGTTTGTCTGCATTTTCCATTTTTAGTGTTAAAAAATTGGAAAGGTTTTCTAAAAATTCAATTTCGCCGGTATTTTTATGATAGAATTCTTTTGTTCTTACAACAGGGTTTTTGAGCAAATTTTGTGTATTGTAAGACATTCTCAACAGTTCGACATTTTCTGTCGATTGATGAACTTTGGCTAATGCCTGTCCAATCAGAAAGCTTGTTTCAGGTGAAAATTTCGCTGTCTTTATACCCTTGGCATATGAAAATAAAACACCAAACCTAGTCCCTTCCGGAGCTTCAATTTCCTGGATAAACTTATTTGATTGATCAGCTATAGGAAAAGCAACTTGTCGGTCTGCTTCTTTCAGAAGGGTTAAAAGTCTTAACTCTTCTTCAATTTCTAATGGAGTCCGCCAATGGTGAGTGTACACTCTAAAAACATATTGGTTTTCACCATCATGAACGATGTATAAATGGTTCATAGCAAGCCGAAATATGCTGCATTCCGTTTTGTCGGTTAATCCATATTTTCTTTGAATAAGCTGTCCGAGTCCGCTGGGTGAAAGTGTACTGTTTATTGTAGGAAATTTCTCTGTCATTTAATTCTCGTTCGTTTCTGGTTATAAAGTGATGCAATTTCGGTAACATTTTTCGATTTTAAACATATTACCTAGATAATTTTTCCTTTTTATTCACAATAAAAAGATAGCTATAAGATCTAATATAAAAATACCTCAAACGGGGGATTTCTGTTTTTGGTCTTCTTATTTATATTTAATGTATAAAAGCATATATGTGAATGATATAAATCCCAATCCATAAAACTAATAACATGAAGAACTTTTATTTATTAATATTTGCTTGCTTTATACTATTGACAGGATGTGGTGTAAAGAGTATCTTCATCAGAGATACTGATAGAGATGGTATTTCTAATTCTGATGATCTTTGTCCGGAAGAAAATGGGCTGCCACAATTCCAAGGTTGTCCAGATAAAGATGGAGACGGAACTCCAGATAAAGATGATATGTGTCCGGAAACCCCTGGTCCCGTTGAAAATAAAGGCTGCCCCTGGCCAGATACTGATGGTGATGGTCTCATTGATAAAGATGATGCTTGTCCGGAAGTCCCTGGGCCATTCGAAAACAAAGGATGTCCGTGGCCTGATACAGACGGTGATAATGTACTTGATAAAGATGATGCGTGCCCTACCGTTCCTGGTACTCGTGACTATAACGGCTGCCCTAAACCCAATGAAGTAGGAAGCCCTGCTGAAGAATATTATTTGAGAAAATTTCCGGAAAAACCACCACACCCTTCAGATTATGAAATATTATCAAATACGATCTTTCAGAATGATAAGACATTTGAGGATGTAAATCAAAGAGTTTTGAAATCCTTAAAAGGGATAAAATGCAAGCGTACGAGTTATTATGATATTGATAATGGTTTTGTTCTAATAACACAGTTAGAACAGATCGATGCTAATGGGCTTTCTTTACCAGGAGATTCATCTTGCTCAATGGAAATTAAAAAAAATGATATTTTTTCCCCGATGAAATATCTTAATGCATTATTTAAATCACAGCCTGGCTATTATAGGTGTTTTGTATTTATTATCAATACCAAACCACTTCTTTTTTCGGATGTTGAGATGGATGGACCTCTTACAAAACGGACAATTAGGGATGGAGCAACATTTTTACCAAAGGAAATGGGAGAAAAGAAATTTACTTCCAGTCATAGGGTTACAGCTTTAATTTACCAATTTAAAAAACCTGAAAATAGTTCCGAAGCAATACTTTTAAAAGAGACAATTCCAGCAAAACATTTAACAATTTCCGGTATTAAAAAAAATCTTGCACCATGAAAATATCATTTGAAAATGCAAAAAGAAAACTTTCCAGACCTTGGTTTGTTGCCGGGGCAATATTATTTACAATCATGTTTTTTCAGACTATTGGAGGAAAGTTTGAAGACAAAACAGTTGAAGCTTGGGGTTGGTTTACGCAAAATTTGCTGCCAACACTTTCGCTTATCATTGCCGTATTTGTTACTGACTTAGGTACGGAGAGTAAAGACAGAGAAATAGAGAAATTCTACTTTAATTTAGCTTTCGGAATTTCAATCTTTTATCTTTGTATTGTGACAGGAGTTTTGTTATCCGGACCATTTTATTCCAAAGGCTTGGTTCAATGGTTACAATCTTCCAGTATTTATTTAGGGCCTTTTCAAGGGCTTGTGGCTGCCACTATTGGTATTTTTTTCAGTAAAAAAAGCTGAGTTACTTTGTAATAGTTTCAAGCTTTATAAATTTCTGAACAGACTATTATAAAGCTTCTAAAAAGCTCCAAAGTACAAAGACTTTGGAGCTGATTTTTATAAATAGCTTTTCAGCTGATCTATTATTGCTTGATTATTTTTGTGAGAATAGTATCACCTTTTAAGAAATAGTTTCCTGATGGATATTCAGTAAGATCGATCGTGTTTTTCCCTTTTCTAAAAATCAAATTCTTAATAAGGTTACCATTCATATCATATAAGTGAACCCTTTCGTCTGCTGCAGATTCCACATAGATTACCCCTGTTGTTGGATTAGGATAAGCGGAAGTTTTAGTTTTTGCTGAAGCTTCAGTTGTTGACAGAAAACAACCGGAAATATAGGAATCTCCAATAATATTAAACCCTTTGTTGATGAGTTGGGCTCTGGCCAGCATTGCTTGTGGTGTAGAATAAACAAGTCCTGTTGCATCTATAGTTCTGGACGTTATTGTTGAGTTTGCCCATGTAGGATTATTGTTCAGAGCAATGAGAAAATTGCTGTAATGGGTACATGATAATCCCGCATTTTTAAATCCGAAATAGATTGAATTCCAGCTGAAGTTTTGAAGTTTGATATTCCATCCGGAAATATCCTGATCAAAATGGGAAGCTCCCGCAAACATATTAAATCCTGCAAAATAATCAATCTTACTTACATCCCAGTTTCCAATGGGCTGATTGAATGATGATGCATTTTCAAACATATGCTCAAAATCTTTTGCATTGCCTGTATTCCAGTTATTAAGAGGCTGATTAAATGCTGCCGCATTATAGAATGTATAGCGGAAATTAGTAGCATTTTCTGTATTCCATGAATTTAAGGGCTGGTTGAAAGCTGTGGCATCCGAAAACATGGAAGAGAAATCAGTTCCGGACATGGTGTTCCAGGCAGAAATATCCTGATTGAAAGAAGAGGCGGAAGAAAACATGCTGCTAAAATTGGTTACTTTTGATGTATCCCAGTTTCCAAGATTCTGATTAAACAGAGTTGCCCCGCTGAACATACCACTCATGTCTGTAATATTGTAAGGATTCCAGTAAGAAAATGAAGTGTGGCCTGTCAAAGATGAGCAGTTAAGGAACATTTGTGATAAACTGCTTATCTGTGTCAGATCAGGAGCGTCTGCAGCCGTTACATTAAGATTGGGGCAGTTGGCAAATGCACTGTCGAATTGCTGAAGCCATGTGGTATTTCCCCACTGGCTGAGCTCTATGAGTTCCTGATTTCCACCGGGAGGCATAATACCTGCATTGGCCCTGAATCCATAAAATAATCCGTTACCGCTGGATGCTTTCACTTCGTAGGTTGCCTGCAGAGGATCGGCATGTAATGACGGCCCGAAATTTATGGTTATCGGACTGTTGCTGTTTGAGGTTACAGAATTCATGACTCCGTTATGCTGAGGATATCCTACCTCTTCCCAATAAATGGTGTAATCGGTTCCTGTGCCGCCAAAATTTATTGAATGATCAATAATGCCATTGGCATTGGGTTTCCAGAGAGTAGTAAATTCATTCTGCGCATAAGAAATGAAAAATGAAAAGAGAAAAATGATTATTAGCTGTTTTTTACACATACTTTAAAAAAGAGTTGTTTTTAAGGTTAAAATTTGGTTTAGAAAGACAATTAATTTCCCGGGATTCTTTATCTTATCTCTAATACAAAGATATAGATGCACAGCGCCAGAACTCGTCGTATTAAAAGTTTTCACCTCTTTTTTCACGTTTTTTTTGATTCATTTTTGTATAAATAAACAGGGTAAAAACTACCCGAAATGGTGATTGCGTTTTTTAGATTCTAAGGTTAATTTTAAGAGAAAATTATCATTATGGAAATCTTCACAACAATCAAAAACTTTCTGAAAAAAGAAAATGTACAGGCCATCCTGCTTTGCCTGGTTCTTGGTGCTTTAGCATTTACTGTACAAACAAAGTCGGTTGATTTTATGAAAGAAGCATCTGTAAAAGTTTTGAAGCCTCTGGATTCGGCTGATTCCATTCAAAATCAGATTATTAATGAATCACTCACAGGATCATCGGTGAAAATATCAACTTTAAAGAAACAGTATCTTATCAGTGAACAGATCAAGAAGTATTACAGACAGTTGGGAACCACGTATTATGTCAATTATTATTCATTTTCCATTTGTGCCATTGTATTTGTTACCCTGCTTACCGTTGCAGTTTTTCTTATGGTGAATAAAGGCTGGCAAAATTCAAGCCTTCTTCTTAAGACATTTTTATTGGCCAATATTATATTAGGATCTGTATATTATTTCCTTCCCAATGTTTTGAGTAACAAGGATAATATCAATGCGAATATGCTTAAAATAAAAGAATTTCAAAAAATTCAGTCGGATATTATGGATATATCTGTCAGAGTAGATAAGCTCAATGAAAAGGAGATTGACAGTGCAATTCAAAGTAATTTTGATAGGATTACAGCGAATATAGATTTTCCCACAACTATTGATAACAGTAAGGTTGACACTAAGATATTGAAACTGTTGGAGACAAATTATAACAATTAGTAATCTTATATTTTGTAAAAAATGCAGCTGTTATTCCAATAACAGCTGCAGAAATAATATTGATTTATATAGTGATCTTCACCCCTGCTGAAATATTAATGCCAGGAAGCGGACTTAGAAATTTTAATGGAGAGTTCTGAAGCCTTGCCTCAGAATTCAGCAGATTATTTCCTATAATATAATATTCAAGGTCACCTATGCCTAAACTGCTGTCTTTATAGCCCAACCGTATATTCAATAATGAAAATGCAGGCATAGGAAGCTCCGGATTAATATTTTTCCCTAAATATTTTTGTTCTAAATAATGGTCTAAGCTTACATTCAGACTGAAATTCTGTATACTGCCTTCCAGATTGAATCCGAAACGGCTTGTAGGCATATTGGGCATATAATCGCCATCACTCCATTTTCTTATCGAGCTGTCGGCTACACTTATATTTCTCACCAAATCGTAATATCCTCCTATCTCCCACTTTCCTACTTTTCCAAGATCTGCTTTATAAGAAGCCTCTGCTTCCATACCGTTGATTTCTGTATCATCAGAACGCCATTCTTTGACAAGGAAAACTTCTCTGGAAATTCCGGTGTGGGCCAGGTAAATATAGTTTTTATAAGAAGTATGGTATACATTGGCAGACACACGGAGATTTTTCAGGTTTAAGCCGCCGCCTATTTCAACCGTATTTGCTGTTTCTTTATCTAATCTGTCATCGCCATTTTCTTCTGTCAGTATTGCAAAATGGTTATTTCCTGAATAGAGTTCATTCACTTCAGGTGCTCTTTCTGAATGATTATATTGTACTTTCAGATAAGCTTTTTTGAAAATATTCCATTGTGCTGCACTATGGAATTGATGAAGAGTAAAATCCCTGTCACTAAGCATTCCACCGGAAAGCCCACGGCTTCTGACATACTTATTATCAGCTTCAGCTCTGCGTTGTACATGATCATTTCTGTATCCAAGATCCAGTTGAAGAAAGTTAAAATCAAGATGCTGCATGGTAAACACTCCAATTTCGCGGCTTATATTATTGGGTAGATATCTTTGGCTCCCGCTTCCTTCCATATTCCTGTACTGTATGTCAATACCTGTAGTTCCGGTCAGAAATTTCAATTTTTGTTGTGTAATTTCCAGACGTCCATTGTGCTGGTTCACAGCAAACTGATTGGCCCTGAAACGTTCAAGAAGTTCTGCATTTTTTGAGAATACGCCCATATAATTTAGCTTTATACTTGAAATCGGAAAATTGGTCAATCTATAGCCCGATTCAAACATCGCTTTATGAGATAAACTTCTTATATTAATCGGGAGATACTCTATTTTTTGCTGTGGTTTTCCATGAGTGTGTTGGGGTATTTTAGGGATTGCATATCCCGGAACTCCAAAATAGGAATAAGAATTCTGATAAGCACCTCCTGCATAAAACGATTTTCCTACATAACTTGTTCCTGCATAAAACGAGTTGCTTTCCGAATGACTGTTGGGAATCTCTCCGTCTTTTGTTTCTACATAATCTCTGATTCCGTTTACTTCACTTTTGTAACGGTCTTTGGAAGGGTCCTGGCCGGGAACGTAAAGGTCGTTCTTTGGATTGGGATAATTTTTGCCGTCTGCAGGATTATAATAGGTAGCACTGAAGGTGTAAAGATCATCTTCAGACAATTCGTAATCTATCATATGATCTTTGGCAAACTGACTGATATAAGGAAAAAGGCTTTTGTTTAAGACCCGTCTGGAATCTACATTTACCTGGCAAAGAGATTGTAAAATGCTGTTGAACCCCATAAGGTTGGGATCATAACATCTGCTGTCCTTGGATTTTCCGGGAATTCTGACTATTTCCTGCTTGTGATTGCTTCCTCCTACAGCCCAAACCCAGTTTTTAGCAATAATCCCTCTGGCTGAAAACGCCTGTTTCTGACCGCTGTTGCTTCCCCCCTCAAGAAGGCCTCTTACATTTATTTTTTTATCCGGTAATTGCCGGGCAATATAGTCGGTTTCAATATCAATAGCGCCTCCAATGGCTTTTCCTCCGTACAGAACTGAGGCAGAATTCTTATAAACTGTCATATTTTGAACACTGTTCATCTCTATGTCCGTATTAAAATCAGGGCTTATTCCCGAAAGGTCATTCACTGCGGTTCCGTTTTCCAGTATTTTTACCCGGTTTCCGCTCAGACTTCGGATAACAGGAGCTCCGGAATTAGGGCCATAACCCGAATTTTGAATTCCGGGAATTCTGCTTAATGTTTCTCCCAATGTGTTGGACTGAATGAAATCCAGCTTTTTTCGTGAAATGTTGACGGAGTTGTAATTGGTCTTTCCCTGTACCTGGACAGATTCAATATCCTTTACGGTCTTTTTTTCAGGGTTAAGTTTCTGCGCCTTCAGAATAGACGGGGAATACATCAGAGTGCTTCCCATCAAAAAATAAACGGTCTTTTTCATGTGCATATACTTTAATGATCCGGCAAAGCTAGATAATTAAATCTATTAATGCAACAATGTTGCTTTAATGATGTGTTGCAAAATTCAATATTTACATCTAAAGGTTTGAACAGGAGTACTCTATCGGTTGTTTCTTTCATTCAGCATTTTCTGTCAGTGTATAAAAAAACCGCTCTGGAAAGAGCGGCTGAACAATTAATTTTAATATTTTATTATCAACTCGTTTAATTTTAAACTTCATTAGTTCGGATATTGTATAGCTTCCGTCAGCTCTATCGGGTTGTTGTATTTTTTCAGACGAGACTGGATGGTTTGCGTCATTTCTCTGAAATCAGGCTTTACCTCCTTTCCTTTATCATCTATAAATTTTGCCTGTACATTACTTGTCTTCATTTCTCTCAAAGGATCATTATAGTAGTCTAAAGAGACTTTCTGCAACTGCTTTTGCGGAACAGCGAGGGCTCCTTTGTACATATTTTCAAAATCTAAAGTATGAGAGCTTTTCTTTATAGAATACAGGGTAAACTTATAAGAGCCGGTAGAATCTGCCATCTCAACGATCAATCCGGGTAAATTTCGGAAAATATAAGGACCCGCCTGAATGGGCACATCCTGAGTATACCATGCCTCCCAGGTTCTTCCTTTATATTTTAACATTGCTTTTCTACACAGGTAGGTACTTATTTTTCTGGTCTCCGGTTTTAGTTCCCAGTTTAGATTTACCAATTCTTTTATTTTATAGGTATCTCTGAAAAAAAAATAATATTTAAAACTTAAGTTTTCTTCACCGTTTACAGCTAAAAAGCTGTTATCTCCTATCGCAGGACCTTTAAATCCTGTACTTCTCAGTGAATCTGCCTCGTATTGTTTTTCAGCCAAAAATTTAGACTTTCCTCCCTGAACGAAAAGCAGCATGTTTTTATTCGTTATATCGGAGCTTAAAGAATCTTCTTTATAAGTCAGTTGATAATCAATCCGGAAATTCTGGGCAAAAAAATTGCAGGATAGAAAAACAAGCACCAGGTTTATTAATGTTTTATAATTCATAATAAATATGGATTTATTATTTAATTAAATTCTGCAGTGTAGGGATCGTAATTGCACTTTACTTTATATCCGGTTTTCCCTTTCTCCGGAATATAGGTTGTTGTGCAGCAATATCTGAACTCACAGACATTACAAGGTTCAATATTTTCTCTTTTAACATTCCATAATTTCGCAAGTTTTTTTACAGTGTTGGTTTTTATTTCTTCAAAATCATCCAAAATATTTCCGTAGCTGTTTTTGTCTGAAAAATTATGTTTTATATTTCCATTTCCATCAATAAATATAGTCTTGAACAATGCTAAATTGTAATTTCTTGCCACATTATAAGCATTGATACTTATGGCAATATCGTACAGATTAAATTGAGTTAAGAACAATTTAGAATCATCACAAGTAATATAATTTTTAATAATATCATTGCTTTTTGCAGATCGTTTTCTTGGAGAGTTAAATAAGGTAATAGAAGTAATCCGCTTATGATCATACACTCTTTTATTTATTTTTTGATTGGGAAAAGAAAGCGATAAATTGATAACCCTGGAATATTCTAAAGCTGATAATACCTCCAGCAATTGTTCCATACAGTTATCATGATCGATATGAAGGTGCAGCCTTTTAATACCCAGTTGCTGAATGTTTTTTGCAAACGTATCCATATGATCATAAATATGCTGCGATAAAACAACTGTTGCAAAAAGGATTTCAGAGGTGTCCTCATTGATGCTTATATCTGATAACTCCGGAAAAGACGGGTTGCTGGAATAAAAAATAAATTCTTTTTTTTCCAAAAAATTCAAATATTCTTTGGCTATTTTATTCTGTTTATATTCTTCCAGCACATCACTTACTTTTCTGCCTCTGATATCTTCAACAAAATCTATTAAGGTATTGGGTATGAATTCTATCGTTTCTCTTTGGATATCATATATGGTGCTTCTTTCAAAACCTCTTACCAATATACAGCAGGAAAAGAAGTTGACATATTTGTCTTTATTGTTCTGTATATAAATTGATCCCATCTTTGTATATTCTTAAACAGTGTATTTCCGATTGATGAATGGATGTTGTGACTTGTCTGCTCAGATTGTTTCTTCTTGCTTTTTTAGTATCCGGAAAAGGAAAAATATTTGAAAAAACAACAGGAAATAATTCCTTTTTATGCTTTAATTCTTGTATTAAACTTTTTTTCATGTGTTCATGGTTTTTAGACAATGGGCTACCTCATAATGAAGATTATAATTACACGGTAAGGAAGTCATTCTGAACTGGCCGGAAGGATTTACTTCCAAAAAATAATATTCGCCGTCATCGGCTTTTATCATGTCTACAGAACCTGTATTCAAGCCTATTTTTTTCATCAGAGCAGTGATCTTTTTATCCACAGCATCCGGGAGAGTATAAGATACATATCTGTTAGGACTCTCATAGTTGACTTGTCTGTAATCTGTTTTTGTCTGAGTGTCATTTTGAGAAAATATAGCCATGCTGTAATTCTTTCCGTTCAGGTGGAAAATTCTAAGCTCATATTCTTTATTGATCATTTCCTGAAACAAACTCGGAAAGAAATTTGTATAATTTTTAATTCTTTTCTCACTTAATTGTGTGGTGAAAAAAAAGAAAGCTTTATCATCAATACCGATGACTGATCCTTCATTGATCGATTTGGTGATATATGGCTGGTTGTAGTTTAAATTGTCAGAATTATTGGTGATATACGTTTTAGGAATTTTAATACCAATCTCATGAGCAGCCATTAAAGTTCCTATTTTAGTCATGGATTCCAGATTCTGATAATGATTAAGCCATTTTTTATCTTTTAAAAATTCAAAAAATATATTTAATGTAGATATATATTCTGATTCTAAATAATTTAATAATTCTATATTTTTTTCAGTTTTTATATTTTCTTTGAACCTGTTAAAAAAACCGAATTTCCTAAACCAAACACATTTGATTTCTGACATATCCACTTTTCCAAAAAAATGATTTTCTACAATCAATTTAGGATGCGGCTGTAATTCAACATACATTTTTGTTTTTCCGGTAAATAAATCCAGGTCGTTAATTCTTATATACTTTTCGCCAAGAATTGACAAGTGTTCCATTACCCAATTCGTATCATCATCTTTGGGGGTAGATAAAATTAAAATCATGCTATAATAATTTGAAGAAAATTATTTGGAAGTAAGTGATAGAGATTGAGATTTGCCCATTCTAAAGGCTTTTTCCTCTATGGAATTACAAATAAAGACAAAAAAAGTCACCCCAATACAATTGAGGTGACCATTTTTAGTTTGTAATTACTTACGATCCCAAGAAGAATCATCAGCTGTACCCCCATTATAAATAAGGGTAATACAGTTGCCCATTTCAGCATCCAGCATTACTTGATTTTGTGGATTTTGTAATCCTGCATAAACAGTTTTTAAATCACCTAATTTTTTACCTTTTAAGGATTCTAGTGATTTTTTAGAATTTTGATTTTCTTTTTTCATGGTTAAAATGTTAAAGATTAGATTCCAAAAGTAGAGAAAAAAAAATAGACTAACTCTAAAAAAAAATGTTTTTTTTATTATGTTAAATCCTTTATCCATAGGGGTTTACGGCTAATTCAAGGAGGGGTGATTTTTTAAAATCCTGTAACGTGTTGAAATTTAGACACTAAAAAGTGTCTTTTCTTTGGCGAATTATTTTTATATTTAGTGAAAACTAAAGACCAAAAAAACTCTTTATGAACAAAATTTTTTTTTCATTTTCATTTTTTTCCTTCTTTTTAGTAATAAATGCTCAGAATTTTAAGTGTAAATCTGCACATATCGGAAAATTTCAAATAGATAATGGCGAATATGGAATCACAGTTATTGAAAGAAATAGCAAAATCCAGACTGAAACAAACACAAAAATGGGTTATAAAGCAAGGTATGATATCACCTGGATTGATGACTGTCATTATGAATTGAAAAACAGAAAAGTGATACAAGGCAACACCCTCGAAGGAAGCACTCCTGAGGACATAGTAAGAGCTGAAATCTTAAAAGTTATAAAGAATAAGGTCTTCTTACAACTGAGTTCTAACTTCTCTGATGAAACAATGGAATGTGAAATGGTTAAAATAAAATAATCATGAAATTGTAAGCCTTCCGGATGATTTCAAGATTAAAAATTTTCTCATAAAAAAGAGACTGCCTTATAAAGACAGTCTCGTGATTTTTAATGTCAATGCTTACTGATTAGCAAGTAGTACCGCACTCAAGTAATTTGATGTGGATTACACCATTAACAACACATTGTGTCTGGCATAAAGCATTAGTAACAACAGTACCTACACCGCCAACTACTCCACCTACTGTAGAACCTACACCGCTAACTACACCGCCAACGATAGTACCTACACCGCCAACTACTCCACCAACTACACCTCCTAATCCACCTAGAAGACCTCCAATTGGATCTAGTAATCCGTTACCTGAAATAGTTTTTAATTCGTTTCTGTCTAATTTTTTTAAGTTTTTCATAACTATAATTTTATATGATTATTACATCACGAAT